>NZ_JBXWRY010000008.1:0-105434 GCF_059613135.1 Ruegeria sp. BHSB196 | reverse complement strand
AATCGACCCCGTTTGCCCGCCCCTCCGTCGCGGATATCAGGGGTGGCATCAAGTTCGCGCTCGATCGGCAGTATCCGCCGCGTGGTACGTTCACCGGCCCCGTCGCCGCCTAGCTGCGGCTGGCCAGCAGCCCCTCGACCAGCAAGTCCCAGACCCTCCTAATTCGGGGCGTCTGCCGCATGGCCTGCGGGGCCGCCAGCCAGACCTGCAGGGGCGGGATGGGCAAGTCAAACGCCAGTTCCTCGACCAGGGGATCCGCGCGCCCGACCGAGCGTTGAGAGAACCCGATGCCGCACCCGGCGCGCACCAGTTCCCAATAGGCGCTCTGGTTGTCGCAGCGCACCGGGAACAATTCGCGCGTCGCGGGCCAGCCCATGTCGCGCATCGTCGAGATGATGGTCTCGTTCGCGTCCAGCCCGACGAGATCGTGTTTCATCAGATCGGCGACCTGTGTGGGCCGCCCCGCGCGGTCGAGATAGGACTTGGCGGCGAAAGCCGCCAGTTCGACATCCATGACGTGCCGGGCCACGATGTCCATCTGGCGGGGCGGGTACATGCGCACGGCGATGTCGGCTTCGCGAAACAGCAGGTTTTCGGTCGTGTCGGTGGGAACCAGTTCCAGTTGTATTTCGGGCTCGGCCCTGCGGATTCGAGCGAGGATCGGCGGCAGCGTATGGTGGGAAGCAAAGACCGAGGCGGTGATGCGCACTGTTCCCTTGAGTTCCGTGGACTGGCCGGCGGCGACCAGGGCGATGCCCTGCATCGCTTCGCGCATCCGCTCGGCCATCGGGACCAACCGCGCCCCCGTCGCGCTGAGGCTCAGGCCGCGGGCATGCCGGTCGAACAGCGATACGCCGAGGGATTGTTCCAGCGTCTGGATCTGGCGCCCCACCGTGGGTTGGCTGCTGTTCAGTTTCCGTGCCGCGGCGGACAGCGAGCCCGTTTCGGCGACGGCCAGAAAGGTCTGGACCAGTGTCCAGTCGGAAGAGTGTGGCGACTTGTCCATTCAATATTGAATACACAATCTGCAGTTTCTGACTATTCCCAAACAGTGCCGAATGAATAGACTTTGGGAAAGTCAGGAGAATTCGCATGACCCAGACAGTTCTCATTCTTGGCGCGTCGGGACGTTTTGGAAGACATGCCGCGCTGGCTTTTGGGCAAGCCGGCTGGACCGTGCGGCAGTTCGACCGGAACGCGGACACGTTGATGGTCGCGGCGCAAGGCGCGGATGTGATCGTGAACGCATGGAACCCGCCCTATCCGGATTGGGCCGAGCAGGTGCCGCGCCTGCACCGGAAGGTCATCGAAGCGGCGCAGGCGAGCGGCGCGGCGGTGCTCGTGCCGGGCAATGTCTATGTCTTCGCGCCCGACGCCCCTTTGCCCTGGTCCGGGGCGACCCCCCATCAGGCGCGCACTCCGCTGGGCCGAATTCGGGCGGAGATGGAGGAGGCGTACAGAGCTTCGACGGTGCGGACGATCATCCTGCGCGCGGGCGACTTCATCGATACGCAGGCTTCGGGCAACTGGTTCGACAAGGTCATGATCAAGTCGCTGGACCGGGGCAAGTTCGTGTATCCGGGCGATCCCGACATCCCGCATGCCTGGGCCTATCTGCCGGACCTGGCGCGGGCCGCCGTGGCGCTGGCCGAGTTGCGGGGCGACCTGCCCCGTTACGCGGATGTTCCTTTCGCAGGTCATACCGTGAGCGGTCGGCAGATCGCCGACTGCCTGTCGGACCTGATGGGCCGTCGCATTTCCATCCGCCCCATGCCTTGGTGGCAAGTGCATCTGGCGCGGCCGTTCTGGCCGGCAGCGCGGCATCTGATCGAGATGCGGTACCTTTGGGATACGCCGCATTGTCTGGACGGGGCCTTTTTCGAGTCCCTGGTCGGCAGATTCGCCCAGACGGATTTGAAGACTGCGTTGCGATCCGCCATTCCGGCCGCGCTATTGCGGAACGATGTCCACCCAGACCAGGCGATGACGGCTGGCGCGTGATGCTGCTTCATGGCCGTCCTCGCCCGGTGCCGGCCAATACACACCGGCGTCGCTGACATGCCAGTCGGCGGAGGGCAGAACGTAGTCCACCCGGAAACGGCCGACGCGGGGCCAGTCCACCGTGTCGTGCGCGTCGGGTGAGCGATGCCCCTGATCTCCGGCCAGCGCAGCTCCGGTGCTGCGCGGCGCCGGATCCTGCAGGCGCGCGTCCGCCAGAAGGGCGCGGATCGCTTCGGTTCTTCCGTCGCTGTCCCAAGGGTCCAGATTCGCGTCGCCCGCCAGAACAAAACGGCGGGTAGGGGGCGGTCCATCGAGGGCGCCGTCCATGTAGATCTGCCAGAACCGGATTTCGTCGCGGTTGCGCAATCCGTTCCGATCCTCGGGTCCGTCGAAGACCGGGGGGGTCGCGTGGAAGGTCATCAGGTGAAACCTGCCCCATGGAGCATCGATCGGCAGGATCCAATGCGCGGTGGTGGAGAGCCGTTGATGCAGGTGCGCGTCGTCGGAGGGGAACGGAAGGCCGTCCTTCACCGGCATCTGCGCGCCGGGCAGATCCCGCCAGAGGAGATCCGAAAAGTCCCGGACTTCATCCATGGCGATGGGGTGGCGGGACAGAACCGCCATGCCGCCCTGGCCGGTGAACTCCCCCCAGCCATGGGCGTCACCAGGGCCGTCAACCCGCCCATCTCCGTCCAGATCGCGGCCGGAGGCGAACCCACGGTTGGGGCGGCGCGCGAAGCGGTGCGGATACGCGCATCCGGCCTCGGCCAGCCGATCCGCCAGAGCACGCAGGGCCAGGCCGTCATGATCCCAGTCGATGCCCTGCAGCGCGATCACGTCGGGGGACACCGCCGCGATGACCGCAACGACATCCAAGACCTGCCGGTCGCCACGCCGTATGTCGCGCAGCAGCAGGCCGGGACCGTCGCGGCCAAGTTCGGTGTTGAAGGTGGCGATGCGCAGCGGTTCTGCCTGCGCCACAACGGGCAACAGAAGCAGCAGGAGCCTGAGGATCATGCAGTCTGGGCAGCCTCGGAGGTTGCGTAGGCGCGGCGGCGCTTTTCCTCGATCAGGTTGGCGATACGCATCATGGCCATGCCCCGCATGATCATGCTGGCGGGCAGGAAGGCCCAGGCGCTCATCGTCCAGATCAGCGTTTGCGGATTGCTGAGCGAGATCGGGTCAAACACATCCGACGCCAGCTTGATGACCGCGGGGATCAGGAAGGGCAGGAGAACGCCCAGCGTGACATTGATCCGCCCGTCGCGCTGTAGGCGGGTGACGACATCGCCGCCGGTGGTCGGGTCGAACAGCGGCAGGTTGACCCAGACGTTGAAAGCGCCGTTGCCCAGGGGCCAGCCCCGCACACGTACCGCATAGGCAAAGCTGGCAACCGTCACCAGGGCGGCGATATAGGCGATGCCGGCCGACATCCGCACCAGATTGACCAGCCCGGTGCTGGCATCCGGCGGCAGCATCAGCACCACGAGCCGCACCGGCGAATAGGGAAAATCGACGAACTTCGCGATGACCATTCCGACGCCGGCGAACAGCGTGGTCAGGCCCGTCGGCGTGTAGACATGCTTGCAGACCAGCGTCAGGAAGGTGACCATCGACATCAGCCCGACGAACCGCAGACGGTTCAGCGGCGGGGCGTCGCGGAATTCGATGAAGCTGGGAAAATCGGAGTTGTATTCGGCAAAGGTCAGAACGAAGGCGAGGATCGCGAGAAACACCACGATCTCGGTCGCATTCGAAACTGAACCGGGCAGATACAGGGCCGGCGTGAGCACCATCAGTGCCACAAGCAAGCCTCTCATCACCGCCCCTGTTGTGCGTGCAAACACTATCCGAATCCCTTCAAACTGGACAGGCCGGTTCATTGCCGTGCCTTTGTTCCAACTTGTGCCCGCATTTTTACGGATGCCCCATGTAGGCATATTTGTGCCGACAATAGACATCCCGCTCAAGACACCCGGATAACAAACACCTGATTTCGGGCAAAAACATGGCAACACTGGTGCCGCTTTGCATCATTGATGGCGCAAATTCGGCGTGTATTCCACAATGATTACTACATTTTGTGGTTGAGCGTTTTTTTGGCGCAATCGACAAGGGCCGCGCGTGGCGGCCCTTGCGTACTTACCCCGCGTCAACGTCAGACCCAGGGGCGCGCCTGAGTCGCGTGCGATTCGAATCGGTCGATGTGGTGATCCTTTTCCAGGGTCAGCCCGATGTCGTCCAGACCGTTCAGCAAGCAGTGCTTGCGGTGCGGGTCGATGTCGAACTCGATCACGACGCCGTCCGACGTGATGATCTGCTGATCCTCGAGGTGCACCGTCATACGGGCATTCTCACCCTTGTGCGCGTCTTCCATGAGGATGGCGTGATGCTCGTCCTCGACCACGATCGGCAGGATGCCGTTCTTGAAGCAGTTGTTGTAGAAGATGTCGGCAAAGCTGGTCGAGATCACCACCTTGATGCCGAAATCCTTGATCGCCCAAGGGGCGTGTTCGCGCGACGAGCCGCAACCGAAATTGTCGCCCGCCACCAGAATCTCGGCATTGCGATAGGCGGGTTTGTTCAGAACGAAGTCTTCGTTCTCGCGCCCGTCCTCGTGATACCGCATCTCATCGAACAACACGACGCCAAGGCCCGACCGCTTGATGGTCTTCAGGTGGACCTTGGGGATGATCATGTCGGTGTCGATGTTGATCAGAGGCATCGGGGCGGCCACCCCGTGGACTTTTTCAAACTTTTCCATGTTCACACTCCTGCGGGAGAGGGCCGGCCCCGTGCCCCGCGATTCAGGCTTCTTTCGTTTCCGTCGTTCCGTTTTCGGCACCCTTGACGAAGAGCGCCATGAAGATCAGGCCGAACCCGTTGAAAAGCATTTCGATGCCCAGAAGGATCCCGAGCAGATTCAGCAACCAGGCGGGCTCCGCGGTGGCGTAGTTCCAGATGATCAGCGCCAGAACCATCGACAGGATGCCCGACAGCAGAGTCGGCCAGAAAAACTGCGTTCCCCGCATCTGGAACGACAGGATGATGCGGGCGATGCCGCCGGCCAGGAACAGGATGATGACCAACATCGACAGCGAGATCACACCTTGCAGCGGGTGCGCCAGAAAAGACCAGCCGAGAAACAGCATGACCGCGCCCATGACAAAGGACAGAATCTTGTTTCCGGTGCCTTCGACGGTGAAGGCGCCGAAAAGCTGAAAGCCGCCCGCGACCAACAGCAGCGCGCCGGTCACGGTCACGACCGCGATCGAGGCGATGAACGTGTTGCCCAGCACGATGATGCCGAACACGATCGATAAAAGCCCCAACAGGAGCCATTTAACCCAGTTGCTCATTTCAGTCTCTCCCTCAAAAGTTCAACTATGAGGGTAGCTTACATCAACTCCCTGACATCTGTCAGCTTTCCCGTGATTGCCGCAGCGGCAGCCATGGCCGGGCTCAGCAGGTGGGTGCGCCCGCCTCGGCCCTGGCGGCCTTCGAAGTTGCGGTTCGACGTGGCGGCGCAACGTTCGCCGGGCTGCAGCTGATCCGGGTTCATCGCAAGACACATCGAACACCCGGCCAGACGCCACTCGAACCCGGCCTCCTTGAAGATCTCGGCAATCCCTTCCTCTTCGGCCTGGGCGCGGACAAGGCCCGAGCCGGGCACGACCATGGCCCGCAGCCCGTCCTTGATCTTTTTGCCTTTGAGGATTTCGGCTGCTGCGCGCAGGTCTTCGATCCGGCCGTTCGTGCAGGATCCGATGAACACTGTGTCGATTTCGATCTCGCGGAGCGGCGTTCCGGGCTTTAGACCCATGTATTCAAGCGACCGGCGCGCCGCATCGACCTTGCCGCCTTCGAAATCCTCCGGGTGCGGGACGGTGGCGGTGATCGGCAGGACATCCTCGGGGCTGGTGCCCCAGGTCACGACCGGCGCAATGTCCTCGCCGCGGATCGTCACGACCTTGTCCCAATGGGCATCGTCGTCGGAATAGAGCGTCTTCCACCAGTTCAGCGCGGCTTCCCACTGGGCGCCTTTGGGGGCGTGCGGGCGGCCCTTGACATATTCGAAGGTGGTTTCGTCCGGTGCGATCAGGCCGGCACGCGCGCCACCCTCGATGGCCATGTTGCAGACGGTCATGCGGCCTTCCATGCTGAGCGAACGGATGGCCTCACCGCAATACTCGATCACATAGCCGGTCCCGCCGGCGGTACCGGTCTCGCCGATCACGGCCAGGGTGATGTCCTTGGCGGTCACGCCCGGCTGCAGCTTGCCGGTGATCTCGACCTTCATGTTCCTGGACTTCTTCTGGATCAGCGTCTGCGTGGCCAGAACGTGCTCGACCTCGGACGTGCCGATGCCATGCGCCAGCGCGCCGAACGCGCCGTGGGTGGCGGTGTGGCTGTCGCCGCAGACCACGGTCATGCCCGGCAGGGTCCAGCCCTGTTCGGGGCCGACGATGTGCACGATGCCCTGGCGGATATCGTTCACCGGGTAGTAGTGAATACCGAATTCCTTGGCGTTCTTGTCCAAAGCCTCGACCTGCAGGCGGGATTCCGGGTTTTCGATCCCGTTCACGCGGTCGGGGGTGGTGGGCACGTTGTGGTCGGGCACGGCGATGGTCTTTTCCGGGGCCCGCACCTTGCGGCCTGCCATGCGCAGCCCTTCGAAAGCCTGCGGACTGGTCACTTCGTGCACCAGGTGGCGGTCGATATAAAGCAGGCAGGTGCCATCGTCGGCTTCGTGCACGACATGGGCATCCCAGATCTTGTCATAGAGTGTCTTGGGGGACATCGGTCCTCTCCCGTATGTGAGAATGGCTGGCAACAGGTGGCTGGACGCCGCCTATGGGCGGGCCAGTACCGTCCGGGCAGCCCCGAAGAACCGCTCGCGCAGCCGGGCGCGGTCCTGCAGGTTCGGTGTCGGGGCGGGGTGGTATCTCATGCGCATCAGATATAACGGGCAACAGAGGCAATCAAGTTTGATCTTGGCCGCGACGGCGGCCTTGCGTTGCGGCCTTGGCGCGCTCCATGCTGGTGTCAGGAGGTGCATGGATGGATCCAGACCAGTTGCCGTCCACGTTCACGGATCTGATCGAGACATTCGCGGCGCAGGGGCAGAGGATCTTTGACCTGTTCCTGACGCCCGGCTGGCGACAGTACCAGTTGCTGATCCTACTGTTGCTGCTGGCCCTCGCGCTGGTTCTGAAATTCCTTACCCGAAACCGTTGGGAGGCATGGGCGCGCGGCCGGGAGGGCTGGCCGAAATGGCGCTTGCGGGTGCTCGTGCAGGTCATGCGCAGGCTGACGCTGGTCTATTTCGCTCTGTTCACGTGGATCGTGTATCTGGTGATGCAGCAGGCGACATGGCCATCGCGCAGTTACATCATCGGTATCTTCGCGACCCTGGCGACGGCATGGCTGGTGATCGCTCTGCTGTCGCGGCTGGTGCGCAACCGCACGTTCCGGCAGATCTTCAAGTGGTCGATGTGGATCTATGCCACGCTGCTGGCCCTGAACCTGACCGACGACGTGGCCGGCTTTCTGGACAATGTCGCGGTTTCGATCGGCGATCTGCATATTTCGGTTCTCGGCATTCTCAAGGCGGCCCTGCTGATCGGTGTCCTTCTGATCCTGGCGCGGCTGGGCACCCAGGCCGCTTCGCGGGCTTTGGAAGGCAATGATGACATCACGCCGTCGATGCAGGTGCTGCTGGCCAAGGCGATCCAGGTCTCGCTGTACGGGATCGTCTTTCTCATCGCGATCCGGACGCTCGGTTTCGATCTGACCGGCATTGCCCTGCTTTCGGGCGCCGTGGGGGTCGGGATTGGTTTCGGCCTGCAAAAGGTGGTGTCGAACCTGATTTCCGGAATCATCATCCTGATGGACCGGTCGATCAAACCCGGCGACGTGATCTCGCTGGGCGACACGTTTGGCTGGATCAACTCTCTGGGTGCGCGCTATGTCTCGGTGGTGACGCGCGATGGGCGCGAATACCTCATCCCGAACGAGGATCTCATCACCAACCAGGTGGTGAACTGGTCGCATTCCGATCGCTTCGTGCGGCTCGACCTGCATTTCGGTACCAGTTACGGCGACGACCCGCACAAGGTGCGTGCGGTCGCCATCGGCGCCGTGAAATCGGTCAAACGGGTGCTGAGCGGCCCGGGGCACGATCCGGTGTGCCACATCACGGGTTTCGGAGACAGCAGCGTCGATTACATCCTGCGGTTCTGGATCAGCGATCCGACCGCGGGCCTGACCAACATCCGCGGCAACGTCTTTCTGGCGCTGTGGGATGCCTTTCAGGCCGAAGGCATTTCGATCCCCTTCCCGCAGCGCGAAGTCCGGTTGCTGGGCGGCGGGCACGCAGAGTCGGATGCGCAACAGATTGCCAAGGAGTGAAGGGGCGTGACGCCGCATTTCATTGAAATGTCACGATCGGGTTGTTAATTTGGAGATACCTCGGCGCCGGAGGTGGTCGGCGTTCAGCAAAGGAGGACAATGTTCTGTCTCTTCATTCTCAGGCGGAATTTCCCGCCGATAATGGGGCCTCGATAATGGCCCAAACCCAGCTTACCAGCGAAAAGCTGCTTGAGCGCATCCTTTCCTCACTTTCCGATGACAAGGCCGAAGACATCGTGCAGATCGACCTGCGCGGCAAATCCTCGGTTGCGGATTACATGGTGATCGCGTCCGGGCGTTCGACACGTCAGGTCTCGGCCATGTCGGAAAAGCTGACGGATCGCATCAAGCAGGAATTCGGGTTCACCTCGAAAGTCGAAGGCAAGGATGCCGGCGACTGGGTTCTGATCGACACGGGCGACGTGATCGTCCATGTCTTCCGCCCCGAAGTGCGCGAGTTCTATCAACTGGAAAAGATGTGGCTGCCGCAGGGCAGCAGCGCCTCGGCCAACTGAGGCGCCATCCCGGCCTGCGATTACGGGCCGGAAGCGGGAGTTGAATGCGCATTGACATCTGCGCGGTCGGCCGGTTGCGGGCCGGACCGGAGAAAACCCTGATTGACGACTATCTGATGCGGTTCGAACGGCAGGGGCGCGCGCTCGGGCTGGGTCCGGCGCGGGTTGTCGAAGTCGAAGACAAGAAGAACGCAGGCATGGGCGCCGAGGCCGAGTTGTTGCGCCGGGCCTTGCCAAAAGGCGCGTTGGTCTGCGCGCTGGACGAGCGGGGCAAGGTGCTCTCCTCTCCGGAATTCGCCGAGCGCCTTGCCGGATGGCGCGATGCGGGTCGCCAGAATCTGGCGTTCATCCTCGGCGGGGCGGACGGGATCGACCCCGCGTTGCGGTCCCGGGCGGAGTTCTCGATTTCCTTCGGCGCCATGGTCTGGCCGCACATGCTGGCGCGGGTGATGCTGGCCGAACAGCTTTATCGGGCGGCGACGATCCTCGCCGGTGGCCCGTATCATCGGTCGTGAACAGGGCAGGGATGGCGCAGCTTTTGATCGTCTATCATTCGAGGACCGGGGGCAGCCGGCAGATGGCCGAAGCGGCCGCCCAAGGCGCGCGTGGCGAAACGCCGACGCTGCTGTTGCCCGCGGAGCGGGCCGGTCACGACGATCTGTTGCAGGCGGACGGGTACATCTTTTGCGCACCCGAAAACCTGGCGGCGATTTCCGGCGTGATGAAAGAGTTCTTCGACCGCTGCTACTATCCGGTTTTGGGGCGGATCGAAGGGCGGCCATACGCGCAGATGGTCTGTGCCGGGTCGGACGGTGAGAACGCCGCCCGGCAGATCGCGCGGATTGCAACGGGATGGCGATTGAAGGAGGTTCAGCCCCCCCTCATCGTCTGCACTCATGCCCAGACACCGGAACAGATCCTGGCGCCCAAGATCATTCCCGATGCTCAACTCGGAACATGCCGCGATCTGGGCATGGCCATGGCCGCGGGCCTGAGCATGGGGATGTTCTGAGACCGGGCCTCAGTCGAGCAAAAGGGTGTAGGTGTCGGTGCTCCAACCGTCCACGTTGCATCGGGATTGGATTTGCACCTTGGTCACGCCTTCGGGAATCTGCACCCCGCTCAGCGACCGGGTGAACGGCTGTTCCTGCTCGTGCGGGTGATGAAGAACCCGCAGGCCAAGCTCGTTTCCATCCATGTCCAATACGCGCCAACCGTCGGCATAGTGATCCCAGCCGGTATCCGGATGCGAAATCGTGACATCGAACCGCCACGTGTCCCCGCTGCGCTGGGCGGTGGCGCCTTCGATCACCGGCGGGTCCGCGAAGGCCGGTGCGGCCAGAAAGGCGGTGAGGATCAGAAGTCTCATGCCGCGATGATACGGATGAACCGCAGGACGGTCGATCCCCTTCACGGCTGCGACAGTAAGACTTACCGGTTCAACTTGCCAGAAGGCAAAATTGGTAATATTACTTTACCAAACGGAGGAGCCCGCCATGGAAATGCCGAGACCCGATGCTGCGGTCCTTGCCCGCAAGGCGAAGTTGCGCGACCGACTGTTGCAGGTGCTGCCCCAGGATGCGGTGATCCATGACGAGGCGGAAACCCGCGCCTACGAGTGCGATGCGCTCACCGCCTACAAGTGCCCGCCATTGATCGTGGTTCTGCCGTCTTCGACGCAGGAGGTTTCGGATGTGCTCCGGATTTGCCACGACGAGGGTGTGCCGGTCGTGCCACGCGGGGCGGGAACGTCATTGGCCGGTGGCGCCCTGCCGACGGCCGATTGCGTGATCCTGGGCATCGCCCGCATGAACGAGGTTTTGGAAATCGACTATGACAACCGGTTTGTCCGGGTGCAGGCGGGGCGCACGAATCTGAGTGTGACCGGCGCGGTCGAGGAAGAGGAGTTTTTCTACGCGCCCGACCCGTCCTCGCAGCTGGCCTGCGCCATTGCCGGCAACATCGCGATGAATTCCGGCGGGGCGCATTGCCTGAAATACGGGGTGACGACCAACAACCTTTTGGGCGTGACCATGGCGCTGATGGACGGGACCGTGGTCGAAATCGGCGGCGCGCATCTGGACGCCGCGGGACTGGATCTGTTGGGTGTCGTCTGCGGATCGGAAGGGCAACTGGGCGTGGTGACCGAGGCGACGTTGCGCATTCTGCGCAAGCCCGAGGGTGCGCGCCCGGTCCTGATGGGCTTTGACGACAACGCGGTTGCGGGCGCATGTGTCTCGGACATCATCAAGTCCGGCATCCTGCCGGTCGCCATTGAATTCATGGACCGCCTTTGCATCCGGGCCTGCGAGAGCTTTGCCCATGCCGGATACCCGGATTGCGAGGCGCTTCTGATCGTCGAGGTCGAAGGTTCGGAGGCCGAGATCGACAGCCAGTTGGCGAAAATCATCGAAATCGCAAAACGCCACAATCCGGTGGAACTGCGCGAAAGCCAGTCGGCCGAGGAAAGCGCAAAGATCTGGCTGGGGCGGAAATCGGCCTTTGGCGCCATGGGGCAGATCAACGACTATATGTGCCTCGACGGCACCATCCCGGTTTCGTCGCTGCCGATGGTGCTGCGCCGGATCGGCGAGATGAGCCAGGACTACGGCCTGCCCGTGGGCAACGTGTTTCACGCCGGCGACGGCAACATGCATCCGCTGATCCTGTTCGACGCCAACAAGCCCGGCGATCTGGAAAAATGCGAGGCGTTCGGGGCCGAAATCCTGAAACTTTGCGTCGATGCGGGCGGCTGCCTTACCGGCGAACACGGGGTCGGGATCGAGAAGCGCGATCTGATGCTGCACCAATACGACGCGGCGGATCTGGAAGCGCAGATGGCGGTGAAGGACGTGTTTGACCCGGCCTGGCTGTTGAACCCGGCCAAGGTATTCCCGCTGCAAAGCTCGGCAGCCCGTCGAATGGCTGCGGAATGAGGGGCGCTGCGCCTTTTGGCCCGTGCCGGGCCAATTCACCCCGCCGTTTTTTCAACGAGAAGAAGAGACATGACACCTGAAACAGAGGGCGCGCTTGCCGCATTGGTGGCCGGATTGAACGAGCCGGTGCGGATCATGGGCGGCGGCACGCGCGGAGCGGGCGGACCGGAGTCGGGGCTGAGCACCGCCGGTCTGAACGGGATCACGTTGTACGAACCCGGCGCCCTGACCTTGGTGGCAAAAGCCGGCACGCCGCTGGCCGAGATCGAGGCGGCACTGGAGGCCGAGGGGCAGCGCCTGCCGTTCGAGCCGATGGATTGCCGGGGGCTGCTGGGAACCCAGGGCTCGCCGACCATCGGCGGCGTCGTGGCGGCCAACGCGTCGGGGCCGCGCCGGGTGCAGGCCGGAGCGTGTCGGGATTACCTGCTGGGTGTCCGCTATGTCGATGGGCGGGGCGAGATCATCAAGAACGGCGGCCGGGTGATGAAGAACGTTACCGGCTATGACCTGGTCAAGTTGATGGCCGGGTCGTGGGGCACGCTGGGCGTTCTGACCGAGGTTTCGCTCAAGGTGCTGCCAAAGGCCGAAGCGGTTGAAACGCTTGCGGTTTCGGTTCCGGACTCGCGCGCTGCCGTGCGCGCCTTGTCGGCAGCCTTGGCATCGCCCTTTGAGGTCAGCGGCGCGGCCTATGATCCTGCGCAGGGCCGCGCGCTGGTGCGCGTCGAAGGGTTTGCGGAGTCCGTCTCCTATCGCTCTGCGCGGTTGGCGGAGTTGCTGGCCGGTCACGGTGTCGTGGATCATGTAGAGGACAGCGCCGCCATTTGGGACGGCATTCGCGACGTGGCGCCGTTTCACGATCGTGCGGGCGATGTCTGGCGGCTATCCGTCAAACCGACGGATGCGCCTGAGATTGCAGATCGGGCCGGTGCAGACGGTCTGCTGTTCGATTGGGGCGGCGGGCTGATCTGGGCCCTGGTGCCCGAAGGCACCGACCTGCGCGCGCGTCTGGGCGCATTCATGGGCCATGCAACCCTGGTGCGCGCCGCGGCCGAGACCTTCGTCAGCCTGGGACGGTTTCATCCCGAACCGGCGCCGGTTGCCGCCCTGAGCCGGGGGCTGCGTGCGCAGTTCGACCCCAAGGGTCTCTTCAACCCCGGTCTGATGGGATAGGCGATGCAGACGACATTCACCCCGGAACAGTTGAAAGATCCCGCGATCCAGCGGTCGAACGAAATCCTGCGCAGTTGCGTGCATTGCGGGTTCTGCACGGCGACCTGCCCGACCTACCAGGTGCTGGGCGACGAGTTGGACAGCCCGCGGGGACGCATCTATCTGATCAAGGACATGCTGGAGAATGATCGGGTACCGGATGCGCGCACCGTCAAACACATCGATCGATGCCTGTCGTGTCTGGCCTGCATGACCACCTGCCCCTCGGGCGTGCATTACATGCATCTGGTGGATCACGCGCGCGAATACATCGAAGCCCGTTACAGGCGTCCGCTTGCGGATCGCGTCTTGCGTTGGATGCTGGCGCGTATTCTGCCCTATCCGACGCGGTTTCGGCTGACGCTTTTGGGGGCCAAGATCGGCAGACCGTTCCGGTTCCTGATGCCGGATGCGCGGCTGCGCGCCATGCTGGACATGGCGCCCAAGCACATCCCCCCGGTCAGCCGCAACGACGACCCACAGAGCTTTGCGCCCGTCGGTCAACGAAAGAAGCGCGTGGCGCTGATGACGGGCTGTGCACAAAAGGCGCTGAACACCGACATAAACGACGCCACGATCCGGCTGCTGACGCGGCTCGGATGCGAGGTCGTGGTGGCCGAAGGCGCGGGGTGTTGCGGGGCGCTGACGCATCACATGGGCAAGACCGACGAAAGCCATCGCACGGCGGCGCGGAACATCCGGGCCTGGGCGCGCGAGATGGACGGGCAGGGGCTGGATGCGATCGTGATCAACACCTCCGGCTGCGGCACCACGGTCAAGGACTATGGCCACATGTTCCGAAACGAACCGCAGGCCGAGGATGCCAAGCGCGTGTCCGCGATCGCCATGGACATAAGCGAACTGCTGATGCAGCTCGACATCCCGGACGGGGCCGACCAGGAGTTGACGGTGGCCTATCACGCGGCCTGTTCGCTCCAGCACGGGCAAAAGATCAAGACGTTTCCCAAGGATCTGCTGAAAAAGGCGGGGTTCAAGGTGGTCGAGCCGGCAGACAGCCATTTGTGCTGCGGCAGCGCCGGCACCTACAACATCATGCAGCCCGAGATTTCGGCAAACCTGAAGGCGCGCAAGGTGCGGACGCTGGAGGCGAAGACGCCGGACCTGATCGCGGCGGGCAATATCGGGTGCATGATCCAGATCGGCTCGGGCACCGATCTTCCGGTGGTGCATACCGTCGAACTGCTCGACTGGGCGACGGGAGGGCCAAAGCCGCCGGCGTTGGACGGCGCCCAGGGTGTCCCGGTTCTGCGATAGGAGCGCGCAAACACTGATGCAGCCGCGCACCACTCCGGCCCGGTATGGGTCGCGCCCTATTTTTGCCCCAGCTTGCGGGTATCAATCTGGCTCGGACATGAGGGCCGGAGGAGCGGGTGCGGGTCTGGATCAAAACCATTCTTGTGATGTTGCTGCCCATTGCGGCGGCGGCGCAGGATTCGGGCCTTCAAAGCCTCGACACATCGGATGCCGGCCGGGACTGGCTGGCTGTCGGTCGGCTGGACATCGACGGCACCGGGTTCTGTACCGGTTCGCTGATCGGGCCGTCACTGGTTCTGACCGCGGCGCATTGCCTGTTCGACAAGGAAACGCGTGAACGCATCGACCCCGGTCGGATCGAGTTTCTCGCGGGGTGGCGGCGCGGGCGGGCGTCGGCCTATCGCGCCGTGCGTCAGGCGGTGATCCATCCCGCCTATCGGTTCGGAGACGAGTCATCGACCAATCGGGTGCGACACGATCTTGCGTTGATCGAACTGTCGCAGCCGATTCGCAACACGACGGTCATACCGTTCGAGACCGGCCAGCGTCCTGCGCGCGGCGAGGACGTGGGCATCGTTTCCTATGCACGGGACCGGGCCGAAGCGCCATCGCTGCAGGAAGTGTGTTCCGTGATGGCGCGGCAGAACGGGGTTCTGGTCATGTCCTGCGATGTGGATTTCGGATCCTCCGGCGCGCCGATCTTTTCCTTTGCGCAAGGGCGTCCCCGTATCGTTTCGGTGGTGTCCGCCAAGGCCGAGTTGCACGGTCAGCGGGTCGCTCTGGGCACGTCGCTGGAGGAATCCCTGGAGCTTCTGCAGGCTGAGCTGTCTGCCGGAAACGGCTTTGGACAGGCGCCGGTGCAAGGCGCGAACCGGGTAACTGTCGGCACCGCGCGCCACCAGACCGGCGCCAAGTTCATCAAGCCATGATCCGTTTGTGTCTGACCGCTTTGCTGACCTGCGTTCTCTGCACGCAAGCGTTTGCGCAAAGTGGAGGTCTGCGCCGGCTGACCGACCGCGAAGACCTGCTGGGCTGGGAGGCGGTTGGGCGCCTCGATCTGGGCGATTCCGGGTTCTGCACGGGCACCCTGATCGCGCCCGACCTTGTGCTGACTGCCGCCCATTGTGCGCTGGACCGGCGAACGGGTGAGCCGTTCCGGCCCGGACAGGTGACGTTTCGGGCCGGTCTGCGCGACGGCACCTCCATTGCCGATCGCAAGGTCATACAGATCGCCGCACATCCGGATTTCGTGGTCAATGCCCCCGTGTCCGCCGAACGTGTCCGGGTGGATGTGGCGCTGATGCGGCTCGAGGAGCCGATTACCGTCGCGCAGGCCAATGCGTTTGCCCTGCACAGCGGCAACATCGACGGGTCCGAGGTCAGCGTCGCCTCGTACGGCAAGGGGCGGGCCGATGCGATTTCGCGGCAACGCTCTTGCAACATTCTGCAACGGGGCCAAGGTTTGATCGCCTTCGACTGCAATATCACCTTCGGGTCGTCGGGGTCGGCCATTCTGGCCAGATCGGGCGCCAAGTGGCGAATTCTGTCGCTGGTATCCGCCGGCGGCAGGATCAATGGCCGGACCGTCGGTTTCGGCATGGAGTTGCCGCGGGTGGTGTCCGAGCTCAAGCGTATTCTGCGCCGGGACGCCCCGAAACCCCAGGCCGAGATCCGCCGCCTGCAGGTCGGATCGGGCAAATCCGGCACCGGCGCTAAGTTCGTCCGCTCCGGCGGGTCTTGAACTCGCCCCACGGGATTCCCATTTTTCCGGTACCGGATCGCCAAATCGGGGTCCGGGACATCGTGAACGCCCGTCCGAATGGAGGGCAAACTCGTAAATCGCTCTGAAGATGAGGATGACGACTATGCGTACTTTTGATTTTGCACCCCTGCACCGTGCAACCATCGGTTTCGACCAGATCGCGGACCTGATGGATCGAGTGATGACCAGCGACGTGGCTCAACCCAGCTACCCGCCGTACAACATCGAAAAGACCGATGCCGATGCCTATCGCATCTCGGTCGCCGTCGCCGGTTTTTCGGAAGACGATCTATCGGTCGAGGTCAAGGAAAACGCTCTGGTCGTGGCCGGCAGGAAGGCCGAAGACGACAAAGAGCGGACCTATCTGCACCGTGGTATCGCCACCCGCGCGTTCGAGCGCCGCTTTACCTTGGCCGATCATGTCCGCGTGACGGGCGCCAGCCTTGAAAACGGCATGCTGCACATCGACCTGAAGCGCGAAGTGCCCGAGGCTCTGAAGCCGCGCCGGATCGAGATCGCGTCCGCGAAGGCCATCGAGAAGGACGTGGTTGACGCCAAGGCCGTGAACTGAGGGCCCGCAGCGATGCGAAAGTCCGACTGCCGGACCCAAGTGCGATAATCATTCCATCCCTCGGTTATCGCGCCGCCCCGTGTTCCTCCAGACACGGGGCGGATTTTGTTTTGCGGTGCCGCCAGCGAAGCCACGGTCCTCCAGATGGAGCCGGGCAACAGGCCGGGGCGCTAAATCGCGGGTCTGCTTCCCAACCCGAATCCAAGCCGGTATTCTCGTGTTCAAAGCCCGGCAAGCATACCGGGCCACCGAAACAGCCGTGCGGAGACAACCGCACGGGATCGAGGAGGGCATGTCGCATGCGGTTCGGACAGAACCAAGGAACGGTGAACCGGTTTGCTGGCCGCTTGTCACCTGGCGCTCGTCGGAACCGGATCGGTGTGGGGTTGTCCCGATGAACCTCGTCGCCCAAGACAGCCCGCCATTGCCGACCCGCAAGGCGCGGATCGCCGATCCGCTGATTTCGGTCGTCGTGCCATGCTATGCCGAAGGCGATACGGTCGCGCTGTTCGTGCAGGCCGTGGACGCCGCGCTTTCCGGTCAGCGCCTGGAGTATGTCTTTGTCAATGACGGCAGTCCTGACGATACCCTGATCCGGCTGCTGGAACTCAGCGCGGACGACCCTCGCATCGTGATCCTGAATCTCAGCCGGAACTTCGGCAAGGAGGCGGCCATGACCGCCGGAATCGACGCCGCGCAGGGGGATGTGGTGGTTCCCATGGATGCCGATCTCCAGGATCCGCCGGAACTCATCAACCAGTTCCTCGACCGCTGGCGCGAAGGATATGATGTCGTCTACGGCATCCGCGAGGATCGCAGCGCCGATACGCGCACGAAACGGGTGACAGCCGAGGCGTTCTACAAGTATTTCAACCGGATAGCGCAAACCGAAATCCCCCCCAACGTGGGCGATTTCCGCCTGATGGACCGCGTGGTGGTCGAGGCCGTGCGCCGCCTGCCGGAGCGTACGCGCTTCATGAAAGGGCTGTTCACCTGGGTGGGGTTTCCGGCGGTCGGGGTGCCCTATGCCCGCAGGGAGCGCGCGGCCGGGCAGTCGAAGTTCAACTACTGGCGGCTCTGGAACTTTGCCCTGGAGGGGTTCGTGAGCTTTTCCACGATGCCCTTGCGTGTCTGGACCTATATCGGGCTGCTGGTCGCGGCCACGTCGACGATCTATGCCGGGGTCATCGTGATCCGCACGCTGGCCTTCGGGCGCGACGTGCCGGGCTATGCCTCGATCATGACGGCGTTGCTGTTTCTTGGGGGGGTGCAGCTCATTTCGCTGGGCGTTATCGGCGAGTATCTGTCGCGTCTGTTTCTGGAGACCAAGCAAAGACCGCTTTATGTCCTGCAGGGCGTCTATCGGGAAGGCCGCAGCGTTGAAGACCAGAAATAGCATCGCCGAAATCCTGACCGCCCTGCGTTTCGGGATCGTCGGGCTCGGTGCGACGGCGGTGCATCTCGTTGTGTCGCAGATGGCCTTTGCCATGTGGACGATCTCGCCGCAGGGGGCCAACGTGATCGGCTTTGCGGTGGCGCTGGTGGCCGGGTTCCTCGGTCATCACCACTTCACGTTCGGGCGTGCCGCGCCATTCTGGCGGTCGTTCCGTCGCTATGCGCTGATCGCCCTGATCGGGTTTCTGGGCAACAACGTGATCCTGTTCAGCCTGGTCGCCAGCGGTTTCGTCGGCCCGCGACTGGCCCTGACCATCGCCATTCTGGCGATTCCGCTGGGCACCTTTCTGGCGAGCCGGTTTTGGGGCTTTGCCGGGGCCCACCCGAGGAACGGTGCCTCCGGCGACCGATGAACCACGCCTGCGGCGCCGTGCGGTCGCTTGTTCGTGTGGCGTATGTCGATCGGTTTCCGGTGATCTGGTGGAGCCTAGGGGATTCGAACCCCTGACCTCTTGCATGCCATGCAAGCGCTCTCCCAACTGAGCTAAGGCCCCATCCGGTGCCGCCTCGGCGGTGGACGGACGTTTATGCAAGGCCGGTGCCGAGTGCAAGCCCAAAGTACCGGCTCGGGTCAAAAATCTTTGTGCCCGAAGCATGTGCCGGCCCGGCCTTCCGGAACGGCGGCGCGGGGCAGGACCGCGCCGTAAGAGGTGTCAGGAATCGTCGTCGGACGATACGTCGGTAATGTCGTCGAGCGACACGTTGTCGTCGTCATCATCTTCGAGCAGATCGTCGTCGAGATCGACATCGACCGAATCGTCGTCATCCAGCACCAGGTCGTCATCAGAGACCGACTCGCGCGCCTTGACCGAGGCCGCGTCTTCTGCGTCTGCGGCGATCATGCGGCTTTTGCCGGTTTCCAGTTCCACGACCTCGCCGGTATAGGGGCTGACGATCGGATCCTTGTTCAGGTCGTAAAACCGCTTGCCGGTGGTCGGGCAAACACGTTTTACACCCCATTCTTCCTTGGGCATGTGAAATCCCCTTGATATCTGGTGAGTCGTATTGACGATTCCGAGCACCTGCCACAAGCGGTGGGGACTGTCAAAGCCTTTGCGCGGAAGGGGGCGCTTCGTGGGACGACATGCTTTGCCGGGGCATCCTCCGGTGCCTCTGACCCTGCGCCGATCAGCCCGCGCACGGCGGATCAGCCTGCGGATTTCCCAACTGGACGGACGGGTTACGCTGACGCTTCCCAAGGGTGTCGCCGAAGACGAGGCGCTGGATTTCGCGCGCACCAAGTCGGATTGGATTCGGCGGCACCTGGAGCAACGCCCGGTAGACGTGCCGGTGGGGTTCGGTCGCCAGATCCCGATCGAAGGCCATGCGCGGCGAATCGTTCGCGCGTCCGGCCGGAGGGTCGAGTTGCGCCGGGACGAGATCGCGGTTCCCGACGGGGCGGAATCGCGCCGGTTGCTTCGGTTTCTCAAGGAACTGGCGCGGGACCGCCTGACCGGGGCCTGCGACGACTATTCCGCGATGATCGGGCGGCCTTATGCGCGGCTGACGTTGCGCGACACGCGGTCCCGGTGGGGATCGTGCACCTCGAACGGTGGGCTCATGTTCTCCTGGCGTCTTGTTCTCGCGCCGCCGGACGTCCTGCATTACGTCGCGGCTCATGAAGTCGCGCATCTGGTGGAGATGAACCATTCAGCCGCCTTCTGGGCGCAGGTGGAACGGGTTTTCGGGCCGTATGAGGCGCCGCGGCGGTGGCTCAAGACCCACGGCGCGGACCTGCACCGCTACCGGTTCGATGCCGATGCGCGTTGACCTTGCGCGTATTTGTGATCACATAGGCTGATGCTGAGCGCGCGCCCGACCGATACCCACGCCGCCACCCATGATCGGGTCTACCGGACATTGCGAGCCCGAATCATGCACGGCGAGATCCCGCCGGGCCACGCCCTGACCCTGCGCGGAATCGGCAAGGAATTCGGGGTTTCCATGACGCCGGCGCGTGAAGCCATCCGCCGATTGGCGGCCGAAGGCGCTTTGTTTCTGTCCGCGTCCGGCCGGGTCTCGACGCCCGAGCTCACCAATGACCGGATCGAGGAACTGGCGGCTTTGCGTGCGCTTCTGGAAGTCGAACTGGCCAGCCGTGCCTTGCCGCGCGCGCACATGGCGCTGATCGACAGGCTGCAAAGCATCAACATGGCCGTGGCGGAAATGGTCACGAAGCGTGACGCGGTGGGATACATCCGGTCCAATCTGGAGTTCCACCGGACGCTCTATCTGCGGGCGCAGGCGCCGGCGATGCTGGCCATGGCCGAGACCGTCTGGCTGCAGCTGGGTCCGACCATGCGGGCGCTCTACGGCCGATTGCGCCGGACCGAGCCGCCGCATTATCACAAACTTATCATAGCGGCGCTGAGGGCCGGGGACGAACCGGGATTGCGCCTGGCGGTGCGATCCGACGTGACTCAGGGGTTGCGGCTGCTCGTGACCTGACGCCGCGCGGAGTATGCGGCGCGAAACTTCAGGCCAATCGAGGTTTGGACGCGATCTGGCTGACATAGGACATGTAGCCAAAGAACTTGTCCGCCTCGCGCCGCGCGCGGGCTTCGGCCTTGAGCGCAGCGGCGGTTTCTGCAAACAACAGGCCGGTTTCGGCCATCCGGTCGGCGCCTCGGTCAATGACCGTCATGAAATAACTGGCTTCGCCTTCGGCCACGTATCCATGTCCGCGCCGGCGACCGAGTTCGAAACCGGCCTTCGTCAGCAGGTCGCCGATCTGGCGCATGATCCACAGGTTCGTGACGTTCTGGTTGATCATGAAGCGCACGATCTGATCCAACGGGTCGAAATCGCCGATCTGAGCGGTTGCGGTATCATAGTCTCCGTCGCAAATGGCCAGCACACCGCCGGGTTTCAAGATGCGAAAGGCTTCCTCAATGGCCTCCTGCGGCCCGGGAACATGGCACAGCAGCGTGTGCATCAGCACCAGATCCACCGAGTCGTTCTCCAGGCCGGTCTGCTTGGCGTCCCCGATGTCGAATCTCAGCGCGGCCTCCGACGCGAACTGCGCCCGTGCGCGCTCGACCATGACCGGCGAGGGTTCGATGCCGAGCGCAGTGTCCGCGCCGGCGATGGACAGGAGATCAAGGGTGACATGACCGGTGCCTGAACCCAGCTCGACGGCGAATGCCTGCGGTGGAAGATTGAGATCGCCCAGATACGCTTGGCGGATGGCGACCTGCGCCGGGTCCAGGCAACGCGCCTCCATCGCGTCGGCAATCGCCAACTGGATACCGTGATTCTGCGCGGCGAGATTGGAATACGGATCTGCCATGATGCCCCCAGAGCCAAAAGATTTGCCGCTTCATTGTCGCTCAATTCCGTGAATTCGCCAAACTTCTGCACCGGGCTTGCTCGCGTGGACCGTTGTTGCCGCGCCGAGCGGGCTGACGACAGGGCTTGGAAGCCGTTTCGATCTGAGACAATATCCGGGGATCAATCGGGGAGGATGATCATGACAGGACTTACTCGGCGGGGTGCTCTGGGCACCATGGGCGGTGCGGCGGCGGCGCTTGCGATTGGCGCGCCGGCGTTGGCCAACACAAAACTGACCGTCGGCGCGCTGCGCTTCACCAGCCACGCGCCGTCCTTCGTCGCCTTCGAGCGCGGCTACTTTGCCGAGGAGGGGCTGGATGTCGAATTCCGGTTCTTCGAGGCGGCGCAGCCCATGGCGGTGGCGATTGCCAGCGGCGACGCGGACTATGCAGTGACGGCCATCTCGGGCGGTCTGGTCAGCCTGGCCGAGAAGGGCGCGGCCAAGGTCATCGGCGGCGCATTGAGCGAGGAACAGGGTATCGACGGCCAGATGATCCTGGCCTCGAACGCGGCCTTCGAGGCGGGTCTGACAAGCCCCGCCGCTCTGGACGGCAAGAGCTTTGCCGTGACGCAGCCGGGATCGTCCTTTCACTACATGGGGTCCAAGATCGCGGCGGCCGAGGGCGTGTCGGTCAAGTTCACGCCGCTGCAGAAGGTCGGAGCAATCATCGGCGCGATGAAGTCGGGACAGGTGGATGCCTGGTCGATCGTGCCGCATATCGCCAAGGCGCTGGCCGGTGGCGGCGCGGTCCAGGTGATCGGCAACGTGGCCGACTACATTCCGGATTACCAGGTCACCACCGTCTTCACCTCGGCCGACAACGCCGCGAACGAACGGGCACAGACCGAGGCCTTCCTGCGCGCCTTTTCGCGAGGGGCCGACGATTTCAACGCGGCGCTCGTCGACCGGACGGCCGGGGACGAGGCGGCCGAGGAGATGGTCACGCTGATCCACAAATATGTCTACACGGACCGGCCCTATGAAAAGGCGGCGCCGTCGATCCGGAACGGGGCGATGCGGATCAATCCGGGCGCGGCGTTGAACATGGGCTCGGTCGAGGATCAGCTGTCCTGGTTCAAGTCCGAAGGACTGATCAAGGAAGAGATCACCAGCGAAGTTCTGGTCGATCCCTCCTATGTGTAAATGATCTGAGCGGATCGGGCGGGGCGACCCGCCCGAATTTCTTCATGGAACTGTCGATCCGGAACCTGACGCACCGGTATGGCGACATGCTGGTGCTGGACGATATCTCGCTGGACATCCCGGCGGGTGAAATCCTCTGCATCGTCGGCCCGTCGGGCTGCGGCAAGTCCACCTTGCTGCGCATGATCGGCGGGCTGGAGCAGCCGGATCGCGGGCGGATCGTGCAGGTGGGGCAATCACCGCAAGGCTGTCTCAACCCGCTGACCTTCGTGTTTCAGGACTTTGCCCTTCTGCCCTGGCGCAGCGTTGCCGGGAACGTCTCGCTGGTCTTGGAGGATCATCGCCTGCCATCCGCCGAGGTCGAAGGCATTATCGCGGACGTTTTGGACCGCACCAAGCTGTCGGATTTCCGCGACGCCTTTCCCCGGCAGCTTTCGGGCGGGATGAAACAGCGGGTGGCGATTGCGCGGGCGCTGGCGGTGAACCCGGCGGTGCTGCTGCTGGACGAGCCGCTGTCGGCGCTTGATGCGCAGACGCGCGAGTTGCTGATGGAGGATCTGGTGTCGCTGTGGGCAAGGCAGCCCTTTACCGCCGTCTACGTCACCCACAATCTGGCCGAGGCCGTACGGCTTGGCCATCGCATCGCGGTTTTGTCGCGCCGCCCGGGTCGGGTGCGCGAGGTGGTGCCGGTCACGGTGCCGCTGGCCGAACGGAGCCCCGGCGATCCGGCCCTCGAACAAATCCAGAAACGGCTTTGGGACATGATGCGCGAAGAAGCTCTGGCCGCCGACCAGGAACTTGCGCATGTCTGAGACCTCGCGCCTCGTTCCCTTTCGCGGTGGCGGCTTTGCGCCGGTGGCCAAACGCGGGACCGGCATTCTGGTCTTTGTCGTTCTGCTGGCGGTGATCGAGTGGGGAACCCGCGCGGGCTGGATTTCCAACCTGACGCTGCCGCGCCCGTCGGATGTGGCGGCGACTCTGGTCGATCTGGCCCGTTCCGGCATGATGTGGACCCATCTCGGGCCATCGATCGCTCGGTTGCTGGTCGGCTCCGCCATGGGAATATCGGCGGGCATCGCCGTGGGCGTGATGATCGGGCTTTTTTCCTATGTCCGCGCCGGGTTGGTTCCACTTGTCGCCGCGATCTTTCCGATCCCCAAGATCGCTCTCTTGCCGCTTTTCGTGATCTGGTTCGGCATCGACGAGGGGTCGAAATATGCCCTGATCGCGCTGGGCACCTTCACGCCGACGGTCGTCGCAACCTTCGGCGCGGTGGACAACGTGGACCGCAACCTCATCCGCATGGGGCAGAGTTTCGGACTGCGATGGGGAAGCATCGTGCGCAAGATCGTATTGCCGGGCGCGCTGCCCGGAATTCTGTCGGGGCTTCGGGTGTCGCTCGCCATCGGTATCATCCTGCTGGTCGCGGCCGAGATGCTGGGTGCTGAACACGGAGTAGGCGCCTACATCCTTCAGGCCGGCGCGCTGTACGACCTTGAGCGGCTGTTTGCCGGCGTGGTGATCCTGTCCGCCTTGGGCGTTCTGACCAGCTGGGCCATCGGCCGGCTGGAAAAACGCCTGCTGGCATGGCGCGGCTGATCCCTGTAACCTGCGGCCGAGGCAAATCACGAGAGCAGGACCGGCCATGATCAATCGACGGATGTTCACACTCGGCGCCGGCGCGGCGCTGGTTTCCGCCTGTTCGGGCGGCGGACCCGCCACGCGGTCACAGACGACACCGATGCAGGCGGTGCCGAACGCCGGCTGGGATGCCTGGGTGGCGAGTTTCAAGAACCGGGCCTCAGGGCAGGGTATTTCGCAGGGAACGATCGACCGCGCCTTTCAGGGTGCGGGGTATCTGCCGGGCGTGATCGAGCGGGACCGGAATCAAACGGAATTCAAGCGTTCGCTGGAGGACTATCTGGCCATCGCGGCCTCGGACGAGCGGATCAGCACCGGCAAGCAGATGCTGAACCGCCACAATGCGGTCCTGTCCCGGATCGAGGCGCAATACGGCGTGGACAAGGAAGTCGTCGTCGCCATCTGGGGGCTGGAAAGCCGCTATGGCGCGCGGCGCGGCGACGTGCCGGTGATCTCGGCGCTTTCGACGCTGGCCTATGACGGGCGGCGCGGCGCGTTTTTCGAAAGCCAGCTGGTGGCGGCGCTGAAGATCATCCAGAACGGCGACACCACGCCGGACCGGATGACCGGGAGCTGGGCCGGGGCGATGGGCCACACCCAGTTCATACCCACATCGTATCTCGCCTACGCAGTGGATTTCACCGGCGACGGCCGCCGCGACATCTGGTCGGAGGATCCGACCGACGCCCTGGCCTCGGCCGCCGCATATCTGGCCCGGTCGGGCTGGGTCCGCGGTCAGCCCTGGGGGGGCGAGGTGGGATCGCCCGCAGCGCGCGCCGGCACTCCGGTCGCCGTCCTGCAGCCGCAGGTGCCGGGGCCGAAGATCGCGGTCTTCCGCAACTTCCAGGTTCTCAAGCGCTACAACAATTCGGACAGCTATGCCATCGGCGTCGGCCATCTGTCGGACAGAATCGCCGGAGGGGCGCCGTTCCAGGCTTCCTTCGGACCGGACGATGCCGGTCTGACGCTGGCCGACCGCAAGGAACTGCAGCGGCGGCTGACCGAGGCCGGATTCGACACGCAGGGCGCGGACGGGGTAATCGGGACCAACTCGACCGCCGCGATCAGCGACTATCAACGCGCCAAAGGCCTGCCGGTGACGGGCCAGCCGTCGCTGGAACTGCTTCGGATGTTGCGTCGGTCGTAGCGGTGTCGGAGGGGGCTCCGCCCCCGAGCGGCCACCAGGGTGGCCGGCCTCCCCCGGAGTATTTCGGGCAAGATGAAGGGGCGCGGCCGCGCCCCGGTCAGGCGGCCAGTCCTTTGGAGCCGATATCCAGGAACTTCTGGCGGCGGTCCTTGACCAGTGCCTCAGGCGTCATGCCATCGAGATCCTTGAGCATCGCGGCGATCGCCTTGCTGACGGACTTGATGGTGGCGTCGCTGTCGCGATGCGCCCCGCCCTTGGGCTCGGGAATGATCCGGTCGATCACGCCCAGCTTGTGCAGATCCTGCGCCGTCAGGCGCAGCGCCTCGGCGGCCTCGCGCATCTTTTCGGCATCCTTCCACAGGATCGAGGCGCACCCCTCGGGCGAAATCACCGAATAGACCGAATGCTCCAGCATCGCCACGCGGTTGGCGCTGGCAAAGGCGACGGCGCCGCCGGAACCGCCCTCGCCGATGATGACCGAGACCAGCGGCACGCCGATCTTGAGGCACATTTCGGTCGAGCGCGCGATGGCCTCGGACTGACCGCGCTCCTCGGCCCCCTTGCCGGGATAGGCGCCCGCAGTGTCGATCAGCGTGATGACCGGCAGGCCGAACCGGCCCGCCATGTCCATCAGGCGTACGGCCTTGCGGTATCCTTCGGGACGGGCCATGCCGAAATTCCGTTCGATCCGCGATCTGGTGTCGCTGCCCTTTTCGTGACCGATCACCATGACCGGCCGGTCATCGAACCGCGCGAGCCCGCCCATCACCGCCAGGTCGTCGGCGAAGTTCCGGTCCCCGGCCAGCGGCGTGAACTCGGTGAACATCGCTTCGATGTAGTCCTTGCAATGCGGCCGTTCGGGGTGCCGGGCCACCTGGCATTTCCGCCACGGGGTCAGATCCTTGTAGAGCTCGTCCAGCAGCTTGGCCGCCTTGGCGTCCAGCGCCGCCGCCTCGTCGGACACGTCCATTTCCTCGCTGGCCCGGGCCAGCGCCCGCAGTTCCTCGGCCTTGCCTTCGATTTCGGCCAGCGGTTTCTCGAAATCCAGATACTGGGTCATGGCGCCTCTCAAAGCGGTATTCCGGCGTTATATGACCTGAGGTCGCCCAAGATGCAACTCAGCAAGATTTGTGGATACGGGTTGTGCGATCACAGTCGGGCGAAGGACGAAAGGGAAGACGACCATGCCGACCTGCTATGAGGACCGCATCCTGCGCGTGCTGACGCACATCCACGACAATCCCGCGGCGGATCTGTCGCTGGACAACCTGGCGGATGTCGCGGCGATGTCGCGGTTCCATTGGCACCGCGTGTTCCGTGCCTTGACCGGTGAAACCTGCGCTCAGGCGGTGCGCCGCCTGCGGCTGCATCGGGCCGCGGACTGGCTGGTTCAAACGGACAGGCCGGTCGCGAAGATCGCGGCCGAGGTCGGCTATCCCAACCTCAAGTCCTTTGCGCGGGCCTTTTCCGAAGCCTACGGCAAAAGCCCCGCCGCTTTTCGCAAGTCGGGGCAATTCACGCCCTCCAAACCACAGTTCAGAACAGGAGAATATCCCATGCATCCCGTCACCACCCGCACCGAACCCGGCCGTCGTCTGATCGGTCTGCCGCACAAGGGCGCCTATTCCGAGATCGGCAAGAGTTTCGAGGCGTTCAGCGTCATCTGTGAATCCCGGAACCTGTGGCCTCGGATCGGCGCGATGGTCTCGATCTCTTACGACAATCCCGAGGACGTGCCCGAGGCCGAATTGCGCAGCTTTGCGGGAGGCGAGTATCGCGGCGATGATGTTCCGGACGGTCTGGAAGCAGAGATGATCCCCGGCGGCAAGACAGCGGTCTTGACCTACAAGGGTCCGTATTCGGGCATTCCGGTAGCCTATCAGAGCCTGTTCGGCAACTGGCTGCCACAGTCGGGCGAGGAACCGGCGGACCGTCCGTGTTACGACATCTATCTCAACGACCCGCGTGACACCGCGCCCGAGGATCTGATAACCGAAATCTGCCTGCCTCTGAAGTGACTCAGCTTGCAAACAGGACCGGGTAAAGCGAGGCGACCAGCAGCGCGGCCATGGTCCAGTTGAACAGAACCAGATGGCGCGGAGTCCTGAGGAGGCGCGCCATCTGTTGTCCCAGTACCGTCCAGGTACTGACCGAAGGCAGGTTGATCGCCCCGAACACCAGCGCCACCGCGAGAATCGCGCCCATGCTCTGGCTCGGCGCATATGCCGTGGTCGCGGTCAGCGCCATCGCCCAGGCTTTGGGATTGACCCATTGAAAGGCGGCGGCCTGAAAAAACGTCATGGGTTTGCCCGCCGCCGCCTGGTCGCGCACCGGAGCCGCGTTCGCGATCTTCCAGGCGAGATAGAGCAGGTAAACGACCGAAACCGCTTTCAGAACGGTATGGCTCAGCGGATACCGGTCAAAGAGTTGCACCAGCCCCGCGCCGACCAGCAGAACCATGAAGGTGAAACCCAACCCGATGCCCAGCATGTGTGGGATCGTGCGCCGAAATCCGAAATTCGCACCCGACGCCATCAGCATCAGGTTGTTCGGCCCCGGCGTTATCGAGGAGACAAAGGCGAACGTGACAAGGGCCAAAAGGATGTCATGGGTCATCGTGGCATCAAGAATTGACAGTTTCTGGCCGAATGTAATTGCGTTTTCTTGCGTGATGTCATAATTCTTGCAATCCATGGCAAAAATTGATGAGCTCAACCGTCGAATATTGCGCGAACTCGGCCGGGATGGCCGGATCAGCAATCTGGAGCTTGCCGACAGGGTCGGGCTTTCGCCGTCGGCCTGTCTGCGCCGCGTTCAGGAACTGGAACGGACAGGTGTCATTGTCGGCTATCGCGCGGTGCTGAACCCCGCGGCTCTGGGCATCGGGTTCGTGGCCTATATCGGCGTAGGGTTGGGCGAGCACACCAAGGCCGCGCAGGAGGGGTTCGAACGGGCGCTGCAGCAGGCGCCGGAAGTCGTGGAGTGTCACAACATCACCGGAACCATCGAATACCTGCTGAGGGTGGAATGCGCCGATCTGCCCTCGTACAAGACCTTTCACACCGAAGTACTGGGCACCTTGCCCCATGTCACGTCGATCACGTCCTATGTGGTGATGGGATCGCCCAAGGACTTGCGCGCTTGAGCGGCGCAATTGTGATCCCGGCCGGGCTTGCCGCGAAAAAGTTTGAAGCCTAGGCTCATCACAAATCCGTTGCGGTGGATCGGCACGAACCGGCAGCAACGAAACCAACTGGGAGAGAACCATGAAATCTTTCTTCTCGGGTGTGGCCGTCTGCTTTGCCCTCGTACTTGGCACGGCGGTTGCCGCTGCACCGCTGAAACTCACACCGGCCAGCCCTCAGCCCTCCAACCCCAAGGCGGGGCTTGCCGTGAAATACGCCTGGGCCGGCGACCCGCCGTCCAAAATCCAGTCGATCGATCAGGCCAGGCAGATGGTCGGCAAGGCAAAGCGGGGCTTGCCTTTGCGGGGATTGGATTATCGCGATTCGATCGAGGGCGAGCCGATCCTGACCTTCAACCAGGCCATGAACGTGGCTGCCGACATCCGTGGCTATATCCGGTTCGATGCGCCTGGCGTTTACGAGTTGGAGACATGGTCCAACGACGGTATCGACGCTCGTATTGGGGGCCAGCAGGTCGGATATTTCTCGGCGCGCCAGCCATGCGAGGCCAACCAGCGCGTCGAGGTCGAGGTGCCGCAGGCCGGGTGGTACGACCTGCACATCGTCTATTTCCAGAAATACAGCACCGCTTGTCTGATGATGAAATGGGGCAAGCAGGGCGGAAAGATGCAATGGGTGCCGAACAACGTGTTCGGACACTGACCAGAGAGCATCGGGCGAAGCGGGGCCGTGTGGCCCCGTTCCGCTTTCGGTCTCAGCCGTTGGCGGCGATCAGTTCGGCTTGGGCCACGATGACTTCGGCCTGCTTGATCGAGGCGATATCGACCAGACGGCCCTTGTAGACGGTCGCGCCCTCGCCATTGGCCTTGGCCTGCTCCATCGCAGCCAGAATTTCACGCGCCTCGGTCACGGCTTCGTCCGAAGGCGTGAAGACCTGATTGGCCAGCGCGATCTGTTTGGGGTGGATCGCCCACTTGCCGACCATGCCCAAGGTGGCGGAACGCTTGGCCTGCGCGATGTATCCCTCGTCATCCGAGAAATCGCCAAAGGGGCCGTCCACCGGCAGGATGCCATGAGTCCGGCAGGCCGCGACGATGGCGGCCTGGGCCCAGTGCCAGGGATCCGACCAGTGTTTTTGACCGTCGCGCAGCATGTAGTAGTTTTCCTGGGTGCCGCCGATGCCCGTGGTCTGCATTCCCATCGAGGCGGCGAAGTCCGCGGCCCCAAGGCTCATCGCCTGCAAGCGCGGCGAGGCGGCGGCGATCTCTTCGACATGGGCGATGCCGGCCGCGGATTCGATGATGACTTCCAGCGAGATCGGTTTGGAGCGGCCTTTGGCGCGTTCCACCGCGGTCACTAGCGCGTCCACCGCATAGACATCCGCCGCGCAGCCGACCTTGGGGATCATGATCTGGTCCAGCCGGTCGCCCGACTGCTCCAGAACGTCCACCACGTCGCGATACCAGTAGGGTGTATCGAGGCCGTTGATCCGCACGGACACGTACTTTCTGCCCCAATCGACGGTGTTCAGCGCCTCGATCACATTGGTGCGGGCGATGTCCTTGTCCGAGGGCGCGACGGAATCCTCGAGATCCAGATTGATCACATCCGCCGCGGATGCCGCCATCTTCGCAAAAAGCTTGGTGTTCGATCCTGGGCCGAACAATTGGCATCTGTTGGGTCGCGCGGGGGCGGCGGGTTGGATGCGGAAACTCATGTGCGGACCTCTCCGGGTAAGGAAATTGCGTTTTTCTCAGGGAATGGGGTATTAAATTGCTCAGATAAGCGCAAGCGTCTTTGTGCAGCCGCAGCAATGCCAATGCAGCATATCGTGAGGAACCGCCGCAGCGTTGTGATCAAAGATTAATCGCTTTGAAAACTTCGAAGAAGTCTGCGTGAATCGGCTCAATGACGCGAAATTTTCGTTCTGACCGTTTCCCGTGCGGAGAAAAACGCGAAACGCTCGTGGCGCCCCTTCTCTAGGGTGCGCCGAAAGAAGGGAGTGCACCGCATGATCGAGACACCGTATCTGCTGTTTTTGGGCGATGCGCCCGACCAATTGGCGGCCAAGGTCGCGCAAGGCATCAAGGATTGGCGTCCCGAAAACGCCGTCGGTCAGTTCCGGATGCACGGCTGCAAGGCCGATCTCGGGCTGAAGGACATGGACCTGGCCGAGGCGCGCGAAGCCGGCGCCAAGACATTGGTGATCGGTGTCGCCAACCGTGGCGGCGTGATCAGCCAGGAATGGAAGAAAGTGCTGGTCATGGCGCTGGAAGAAGGCTTCGATCTGGCCTCGGGATTGCACAACCTGCTGCGGGACGAGCCAGATCTGGTCGCGGTGGCCGAGGCGACGGGGCGGTCCCTGCACGATGTCCGGGTGCCCGAAGTGGACTATCCGATTGCCAACGGCATCAGGCGCAGGGGCAAGCGGTGTCTGGCCGTCGGCACCGATTGCTCGGTGGGCAAGATGTACACCGCCCTGGCGATGGACCGCGAAATGCGCAAGCGGGGCATGAAATCGACCTTTCGACCGACGGGCCAGACGGGCATCCTGATCACCGGCGACGGCGTGCCGCTGGATGCGGTCATTGCGGATTTCATGGCCGGATCGATCGAATGGCTCACCCCTGACAATGATGAAGACCACTGGGATCTGATCGAAGGTCAGGGCAGCCTGTTCCATGTCTCGTATTCGGGCGTGACGCTGGCCCTGATTCACGGCGGTCAGCCGGACGCCCTGATCCTGTGTCACGAACCCACGCGTACGCATATGCGGGGCTTGCCTACCTATCCGTTGCCGACGCTGGAGGCGCTGCGCGACAGTGCGCTGGGTCTGGCAAGGATCGCGAATCCGGATTGTCAGGTCGTGGGCGTCTCGGTCAACACCCAGCACATGGCCGAGGCGGATGCGATCGCCTATCTGGCCGATGTCGAGCAGGAAATGGGTCTGCCCGCGACCGACCCGTTCCGCTTTGGGTCGGGCAAGCTGGTGGACGCGCTGGCCGCGATGTGATTCAAACGGTGCGCCGCTGGCTGGCGCCGGACCGCCTCCGGCGGGAGTATTTTGGGCAAGATGAAGAGGAGCAGGCGCGTGGAGATAGAAGTCTCTCGCGATGTATTCCGGCTGGCGCAGATGTTCACCATCTCGCGCGGTTCCCGGACCGAGGCGCAGGTGCTGACGGTCCGGGTGTCGGATGAAGCGCATCGCGGCCGGGGCGAGTGCGTACCCTATGCGCGCTATGGCGAGACACTGGACTCGGTCGAGGCTCAGATCGCCGGATTGCCCGCCGCGTGCAGCCGCATGGAACTTGCCGAGCTGTTGCCCGCTGGCGCGGCGCGCAACGCTGTGGATTGCGCCTTGTGGGATCTTGAGGCGAAGCGGGCGGGCAAGCGTGTTTGGGAGCTCGCCGGACTGCCTGCGCCAAGACCGGAGATCACCGCCTATACCCTTTCGCTGGACACGCCCGAGGCGATGCGGGCGCAGGCGGCGGCAAATGCGCACCGGCCGCTGCTGAAGATCAAGCTGGGCACGCCGGACGACATGCCGCGCCTGGAAGCGGTCAGGGCAGGTGCGCCTGAGGCGAAGATCATCGTGGATGCGAATGAAGGCTGGTCGGCCGAGATCTATTCGGATCTTGCGCCGCATCTCGCACGGTTGGGCGTGGCGCTGGTCGAACAGCCGCTGCCCGCCGCCGATGACGAAGCGTTGATCGGGATGGCGCGCCCGGTCCCGGTCTGCGCGGATGAATCCTGCCATGACCGAGCCAGCCTGCCCGGGCTGAAAGGCAAATATGACGTGATCAACATCAAGCTGGACAAGACCGGTGGCCTGACCGAGGCGCTGGAACTGCGACGAGAGGGGTTGGAACAGGGCTTTGGGATCATGGTGGGCTGCATGGTCGGTTCGTCGCTGGCCATGGCGCCTGCGACACTGGTCGCGCAGGGTGCGCTGGTGACGGATCTTGACGGGCCGCTCCTGTTGGCCGAAGACCGCGACACCCCGCTGATTTTTGACGATGCCGGAGTGCACCCGCCCGAAGCGGCGCTCTGGGGCTGAGGAGGTTTGAGATGACCCGCACCGTATTTGTGAATGGCGAATATCTGCCCGAACACGAGGCCAAGATTTCGATCTTCGACCGTGGGTTCCTGATGGCCGACGCGGTGTATGAAGTGACGAGCGTGCTGGACGGCAAGCTGATCGACTTTGACGGCCACGCGGTGCGCCTGAAGCGGTCGCTGGACGAGGTGGACATGCCCGAGCCGTGCGGCAAGGAGGAACTGCTGGAAATCCATCGCAGGCTGGTGGAGTTGAACGGCATTGACGAAGGGCTGATCTATCTGCAGGTCACGCGCGGTTCGGATGGCGACCGGGACTTCGTATTCCCCTCGGCCGATACCAGGCCGACACTGGTCCTGTTCACCCAGAGCAAGCCGGGTCTGGCGGACAGCCCGGCCGCAAAGAAAGGCATTCGCGTGATTTCGATCGAGGATGTGCGCTGGGGCCGCCGCGACATCAAGACGACGCAGCTGCTGTATCCGTCGATGGGCAAGATGATGGCCAAGAAGGCAGGCGCCGATGATGCCTGGATGATCGAGGATGGCTATGTGACCGAGGGCACGTCGAACAACGCCTATTTCGTCACGAACGGCAAGATCGTGACCCGGCCGCTGTCCAACGACATCCTGCACGGCATCACCCGCAAGGCGGTGCTGCGGATGGCGGCCGAGGCGCAGATGGTTGTCGAAGAGCGCCTGTTCACCATCGATGAGGCGAAAGCGGCGGACGAAGCCTTTGTCACGTCGGCTTCGACCTTTGTCATGCCGGTCGTGGAAATCGACGGGATGCAACTGGGTGATGGCGCGCCCGGCCCGATCGCCAAACGGCTGCGCGAGATCTATCTGGAGGAAAGCCGCAAGGCGGCGATCTGAGATTCAAAAACCGACCTGGTTCCGGCGCAAACGGACCGTTTCCCGTTCCTCCTGTTGGTAGCCTGCCGACAGGAGGATTTGCTGATGCGGCCATTCGAAGGGTTGAGGGTGCTCGATCTGACCCATGTCTTTGCCGGCCCCTTCTGCACCTACCAACTGGGCGTACTGGGGGCGGAGATCATCAAGATCGAACCGGTGGACCGGCCCGACATGACGCGCGAGGAAGGCGCGATGGCCGAACTCAATGCACAGGGCATGGGTTTGTCGTTTCAGGCGCAGGGCGGCGGCAAGCGGACGCTGGCGCTGAACCTCAAGTCGAAGGAAGGTCGCGAGATCTTTGACCGGCTTGTGGCGACGGCGGATGTCGTGGTGCAGAACTACGCCGCGCAGGCTGTCGAGGCGCTGGGTCTGAGCTATGAGCGGCTTTCGAAGTTGAAGCCTGACCTGATCTATTGTGCGATCAGCGGCTTTGGTGGTACTGGCCCCAAGGCGGCGCATCCGGCATACGATGTTGTCATTCAGGCTTTTGCCGGCGTCATGGCGGCCAATGGCGAGGCCGGCAGCGACCCGGTGCGGGTCGGCCCCGCGATGATCGACTACGGGACCGGCGCTCAGGCAGCTTTTGCGGTTGCCGCGGCCCTATACGGGCGAACGCAGACCGGGACCGGGCGGCGGATCGACGTGGCGATGGCGGATTGCGCGCTGATGCTGATGAATTCGCATACCGCGACGGCGCTGGCGACCGGGTCCGCGCCAAAGCCGCATGGCAATCAGGATCCCTCGCTGGCTGGGTATGCCACCTACGAAACGGCGGATGGCACGGTGATGATCGGAGCCTTTTCCAATGCGCAGATGGCCAACCTGATGCGGGCAATCGGCGAGCTGGAACTGGCCGAAGAGCTTCTGGCCGCTCCACGTGCGCAAATCGCCGGGCGTCGGGCGCAGGATGCGCAAGTGCTGGCGCAGGTCATGCGGAGCAAGACGGCAGCTCAGTGGGAGGAGATCCTGAACGCTCATCACGTACCGGCCGCAAGGGTGCGCGGTTTGGTCGAGACACTGGAAGAACCGCAAATCGCTTCGCGGACGGTCATTCAGAAAGCGGGCGGCGGCCGTTTTGCGGTGGCGGGCTTTTCCTATGACCACGGCGCCCCCGAGCTTCACGGGGCGCCGCGCCCCCATGGTGCCGACAGTCGTGCGGTTCTGGAAGAACTGGGCATCGATGCGGTCGGATTTGACGATCTGGCCGCGCGTGGGGTGGTGTTCAGCCCTTCTTGAGGACGTTTTCCTCGAATGCAACCTTGAAAGCTGCCTGTTTTTCCGGGCTTGCCTCGGTCTGATACTTGGCTTTCCACTCGTCCATGGTCATGCCGTAGAAGACCTCGCGCGCCTCGTCCTTGCCCATCTCGATGCCCTTTTCATTGGCCGCTTCCTGGTACCAGCGCGCCAGGCAGTTGCGGCAGAAACCGGCCAGGTTCATCAGGTCGATGTTCTGAACGTCGGTGCGGTCTTCCATCAGGTGTTTTTGCAGCCGGCGGAAGGCGGCGGCCTGAAGTTCGATTTCGGTTTGCTGATCCATCGCGTCGCTCCGGCAGAATGGCTTGAGTTCTGCACCTGACGTAGCAATACGCAAGCCCGGTTACAACGGTTGCCAAGGGCGTGGGTGCCCTTGGCGCGTTCGGTCTGACGGTTCCGAAACGGGCTGTCAGACCAGCTTCAGCGCCACCCAGGGCATCAGACAGAAGATGATCGTCAGGATCTTGTAGTTGGCGAGATACTTGAAATATGCCTTTTTCACGTCGGTCCGTTCCATCTGGAACATCCTGCCGTGAATACCGGCAATCCAGTCCTGCAAGGCCACGATCATCAGTGTGGAAAAAAGCAGAACGGCAATGTTCAGAACCGTCATCCAGCCGAAGACGGTCGTCAGGGTTTCCTGAGTCATGGTCGTCTCCTTTCAATGGAAATATGGGGTCTGAAACACGACCTCACAAGAACGTGAGGACGGGAAACGGCGGATCGTGACCCGGCGTCACAATCCGCTGGCGGCAAGCGCATCCTGCAGAATCCGGGCCAGGCGTTCCGCCCAGGCGCGTTGGCCGGCATGATCGGCAATCAGATCGTTTCGCAGTTCGATCAAAGCGTTGGGACGGCCATGGGCGGTGCAGTGCCGATCGATCGCATCGCCAGGCAAGACGCCGGTATAGGGTTCGTTGACCCCCACGCACAAATCGCCTTCGGCCTTGAGCCGTTCGATGAACGGGCGCGAGAACCTTTCGTCCGCGGTGTGCAGGACACCGATATGCCAGGGGCGGGGTTCGCGGCCGCGCAACTGTCGGGTGAAGGAGTGCATCGAAACGATTACCGCGTGCGGAAGTGCGGCCAGACGCGCCAGCGCCTCGTGATAGGGCCGATAGCACATGTTCAGGCGGCGCTCGCGCTCGGCGGCGTCCGCGTGTCGGTTGGCCGGGATGATCGAGCCATCGTAGAGCTTCATCAGCAGGGTCGGATCGTCTTCGCCCCGATTCGGATCGATCACCAGGCGCGAGAAGTTGGCGGCGATCACCGGCGCATTCAGGATCTCTCCCAGATGCCTGGAGACTTCGTAGGCCCCGACATCATAGGCGATATGCCGCTCCATGTCCTCGCGCGGCAGGCCTAGGTCGCCGCCATTGATCTCGGGCGGGACAGTGTTGGTCGCATGATCGCAGGTGATCAGCCAGCGGGACGGCCGGTCCTCGCCGTGTATGAAATACGGTGTGTATGTCATCAGCCTGTCATCTAGTTTGCCGCAGGTGTAGGGCAGTTGCCTGGGAAAGGGAATTGCGTAATAAGCGGTGCCAAACCTTGTTTGCGGTAACAACGAGGGTCGAGGAGAGCAAGGCCGATGCGACGCCTGAGAAATGTCAAGATCGTGGCGACGCTGGGACCGGCGTCCGAAACCTATGAGATGATCCGGGCGTTGCACGAAGCGGGTGCCGATGTGTTCCGCCTGAACATGAGCCATGGCTCGCATGACGAAATCCGGGAAAAACATCGCATCATCCGGCAGGTGGAAAAGGATCTGGACAGTCCGATTGCCATTCTGGCGGATCTGCAGGGGCCGAAACTGCGGGTCGGGGTCTTTTCGCAAGAGTCGGCAGACCTGGAGGAAGGTGCGCGGTTTCGGCTCGATCTGGACAGCGCACCGGGCGATGCAACCCGAGTGTGCCTGCCGCATCCCGAGATATTCGAGGCGCTCGAACCCGGCGCGCATCTGCTGGTGAACGACGGCAAGATCAGCCTGTTGGTGGAACGGTGCGGCCACGATTTCGCCGAATGCAGGGTGGAAAACGGTGGCACGATCTCGAATCGCAAGGGCGTCAATGTACCGGATGTGGTGCTGCCACTGGCGGCGCTGTCGGAAAAGGACCGCGACGATCTGGAATTCGTGTGTCAGCTGGGCGTGGATTGGCTGGCGCTGAGTTTCGTGCAGCGCGCCAAGGATGTGTTCGAGGCGCGGGCCTTGGCCGACGGGCGCGCGGCCATTCTGTCCAAGATCGAAAAGCCCGCAGCGGTGGAAGCGTTCGAGGAAATTCTAGACGCTTCGGACGGGATCATGGTCGCGCGCGGAGATCTGGGGGTCGAATTGCCGGTCTCGGCGGTGCCGCCGATCCAGAAGCGGCTGGTGCGGCGCTGCCGGGCCGCGGCCAAGCCGGTGATCGTGGCGACCCAGATGCTGGAAAGCATGATCGAAAGCCCGATGCCGACCCGGGCCGAGGTTTCCGACGTGGCGACCGCGATCTACGAAGGCACGGACGCGATCATGCTGAGCGCGGAGTCCGCCGCCGGTTCATATCCCGTGGAGGCGGTTCAGACCATGGACAAGGTCGCGGTCGAGGTCGAAGCCGACCCGACCTATACCCAGATCATCACCGCGTCGCGGTCGGCCAAGGGGTCGTCCGTGGCCGACGCCATCGTGGCGGCCGCGCGTGAAATCGCGGAAAAGACGGACATCAAGGCGATCTGCTGCTTCACGCAGAGCGGCACGACGGCCCTGCTGACCGCGCGCGAACGTCCCGGTGTTCCCATCATCGCCATGACGTCGCTGATCGGCACGGCGCGGCGGCTGTGTCTGAGCTGGGGCTGCAACTGCGTGATGACGCCGGAACTGGAGCGGTTCAAGAGCGCGGTGGTCAACGCCGCGCGCGCCGCCCGCGCCGGAGGATTTGCGACCGAGACCGATCAGATCGTCGTGACCGCGGGCGTACCGTTCAATGTACCCGGCACCACCAACATCCTTCGGGTTGCGCCCTGCGATGAAAGGCTGATCTACAACACCGATCCAGAATGAAAGCCGCGCTGCTCAGCTGGAACGCGGTTTCGCACCGAAGGTTTCCTTTACCGTTTCCATGACCGTAAAGGAGCTTGTCTGGTGAATCCCCGGCAGTTTGGTGATCTTTTCGCCCAGAACCGCGCGAAAATGCGCGATGTCGCGGGTACGCACGGTCAGCAGATAGTCGAATGAACCCGCCACCATCAGGCAGGTCTCGATCTCGGGCACCCGGCGCACCGCCTCGTTGAAGCGGTCCAACGAATGGTCGGCGGTGGCCGCCAGGGACACCTGCACGACGGTCAGATGACCCAGCCCCAGCCTCTCCTTGTTGATCACTGCGCTGTAGCCGGCGATATAGCCGCTTTTCTCCAGCCGTTTCACCCGCTCGGAACAGGGTGTGTTGGTCAGGTTTACACGGGCGGCCAATTCAACAATCGGCAGGCGTCCATTGGCCTCCAGCTCGGCCAGGATGCGCTGATCGATCTTGTCCAAGTTCCTTTCCATCAGGCAATATTCCTGTAATTTTGATACATAACGACAGATTCTCCTGAAATTAGACCAAAAATATCTCCTATCCCTAGTGATTTTTCCTGATACTTGACCTCAGGGCAGTCTCTAGTGCGAGTTCCGGTTTCCGGCTGCTCTGCCGGGGTCACGGACCCCGGTCAATCAACAAAAACGGAGGAGCGACATGACAACGACAATTGTCATAGGACTGGACGGGACAGAGACCGGAGAGCGCGCGCTCGGGTTTGCCAAGGATCTGGCAAGCCGGATCGGCGAATGCGAACTTCTGGTTGCCTATGTCATCGAATGGTCGCCATTCACATTCCAGACACCGGAGGAAAACGCCGAACGGCACAAGCGCCGCGAGGAGGAGATCAAGCTTGCCACGGAACGTGTGGTCCAACCGGCGGTCGAAAGCCTGCAGTCCGCCGGATACACGGCGCGGGGCATCGTGCGCCACGGAGATGTGGCGGAAACGCTGAACGCAATCACGGTTGAAAACGGCGGGGCGCAGATTGTCGTCGGACGGGCGTCCGCCGATGGGTTCAAGAAGCGCATCTTTGGCAGCTCGACCCAGAATCTGGTCATGCATGCCGACGTTCCCGTCACGGTCGTGAATTGAAGGGAGGGTCAGACATGAACTCGATCAGACATATGGGGCTGGCCATGGCTGCCGGCCTGTTCGCCACCTCCGCCTCGGCGCAGGATGCCACGGGGCTGGATGAAAGAATCAACCAGGCTTTTGCCGATTTTACCGGGCCGTTCGTCGGCTTCATCTTCGCTCCATTTCCGGGCACCAGTGTGCCATGGATCGTGATGTGGCTCGTCATCGCCGCGTCGGTGTTCTCGCTGTACTTCGCCTTCGTACAGTTCCGGTTCTTCGGTCATGCGGTCAGCTTGGTGAAGGGCGACTATTCCGATCCCAATGACGCGGGAGAGGTCAGCCATTTCCAGGCCCTGGCCACGGCGCTGTCCGGCACGGTCGGTCTCGGCAACATCGCGGGTGTCGCGGTCGCCGTCGGCATCGGCGGGCCGGGCGCGACCTTCTGGATGATTGTTGCGGGTCTTTTGGGCATGGCGTCGAAATTCACCGAGTGTACGCTGGGCGTGAAGTACCGCAACGAGTACGAGGACGGCACGGTTTCCGGCGGTCCGATGTATTACATGTCAAAAGGGTTCGCAGAACTGGGCCTGCCCGGCGGAAAGATCCTGGCCGTCTTGTTCTCGGTCTTCTGTATTCTCGGCGCGCTCGGCGGGGGCAACATGTTCCAGGCCAACCAGGCGCACCAGCAGATCGCGGGAATCGTCGGCGACTATCCGGGATGGATCACCGGGCTGGTCTTTGCGGGGATCGTGTTCGCCGTGATCGTCGGCGGCCTGAAGTCCATCGCGCGCGTGACCGAGAAAGTCGTGCCCTTCATGGGGATCATGTACGTGCTGGCGGCCTTGGTCATCATCATCATGCATGCGGATCAAATCGGCTGGGCCTTCGGACAGATCTTCGCAGGAGCTTTCACCGGCCTGGGCGTGGCCGGCGGCATGGTCGGTGCGCTTATCCAGGGCTTCCGTCGTGCGGCGTTTTCGAACGAAGCGGGCGTGGGGTCTGCGGCGATTGCGCACTCGGCCGTGCGGACCAAGGAACCGATCACCGAAGGCTTCGTGTCTCTGCTCGAGCCGTTCATCGATACGGTAGTCATCTGTACCATGACCGCGTTGGTAATCATCATCACCCAGCAACTGATGATAGATCCGGCAACCGGCCTCTACATGCTGACCGAGGATGGTTCCGCCATCGCGACCGTGGACGGCAATTCGGGCGTCAGCCTGACGTCGGCCGCCTTCGCCAGCGCATTTGGCTGGTTCCCCTACGTTCTTGCCGTCGCGGTGGTTCTGTTTGCCTTTTCGACCATGATCAGCTGGTCCTATTACGGCCTCAAGGCCTGGACCTACCTGTTCGGCGAAGGCCACACCAAGGAGCTGGTGTTCAAGATCATCTTCTGCGTCTTCGTGGTCATCGGTGCCGCGGCTAACCTCGGCCCCGTCATCGACTTCTCGGATGCGGCGATCTTTGCCATGGCGGTGGTCAACGTCATTGCGCTCTACTTCCTGATGAAGGTGGTGCGTCAGGAACTGGCCTCGTATGCGGCGCGGCTGAAAAGCGGTGAGATCCGCAAGTTTGCCGGCTGATGAATTGGGCCGGGGCGGCTCTGTCGCCCCGGCTTCCGACCACGGGCGCAAAAACGCCTTATCGGTTCAAAAACCCCTTGCCAGCATGACCGAACTTGCGTAAACGGCGCCTCTGACCGCGCGACCGGCCGATGTGGCATGCCGAGTCGCGTCAAGTACCGAACCCGGATGAAGGAGACGGAAATGCCCAAGATGAAGACCAAATCGAGCGCCAAGAAGCGCTTCAAGGTGACTGCGACCGGCAAGGTCATGACGGCTCAGGCCGGCAAGCGTCACGGCATGATCAAGCGGACCAAGAAATTCATCCGCAACGCCCGTGGCACCACCACCCTGTCCGCCCCCGACGCCAAGATCGTCAAGGGCTTCATGCCCTACGACCGCTAAGAGGAGATTTGAGAGATGTCCCGCGTTAAAGGTGGAACCGTAACTCACGCCCGTCACAAGAAGGTCATCAAGGCCGCCAAAGGTTACTATGGCCGCCGCAAGAACACCTTCAAGGTTGCCCGTCAGGCCGTCGACAAGGCCAACCAGTACGCAACCCGCGACCGCAAGAACCGCAAGCGCAACTTCCGCGCGCTGTGGATCCAGCGGATCAACGCCGCCGTCCGTTCGCATGACGAGGCTCTGACCTATTCCCGCTTCATCAACGGCCTGACCCTGGCCGGCATCGAAGTGGACCGCAAGGTTCTGGCCGACCTGGCCGTGCACGAACCGGAAGCGTTCGGCGCGATCGTCGCCAAGGCACAGGCTGCGCTGGCCGCCTGATCAAGATTCGAGAGACAGTGGATCGCAGGCCGTCCCTTGGGGGCGGCCTTTTTGCGTATCGGCGTCAATGCCCGGGCGGCGGCCGATCTGCAAGCGCCTCAAGCAGCGGGCACCGGTTGCGGACATGCCGCTCGATCAATTCCTTCTGTTTTCTCAGGGCGGGGATGGGCAAGGCGGGTTCAGGCAGGGATTGGCCGAGTTGGGGAAAGATCGTCAAAAGCTCCGCCCGCGCGTCGGCGCTCATGGACTTGAGCGCCTCCGGGCCGGAATAGAAGCTTTCGGTCGGTGCGCCCTCGGCAAAAAGGATCGCGTGGTGCTCGAAGACCAGGTGAAAATATTCGACCGTTTCGATCCGATCGTCGATGAAGATGCCCGGCATCCGGGTCAGCTTGATGGCCGGGATCAGGACGGCGTCCGTTCCGAACATGCGCCGCGCAATCCGGGACAGAACGACCATGCGGTGCTGTCTGGAGATCACCAGGTCGTTGCGGGGCAGGCCGCCGCCAAGTGTGCCGGACGTGATGCGGACGGGGCGGAGTTTGGGATTGCCCTGCATGTCCCTTGCGGAAAAGCGTTTGCGCAACACAGCCTTGAGGCGGTGCGCGCTCCCCTCGGGACCGCTGACGAGATCTCCGGGTTTCAGATCTTCGATCCGGCGCGGGCCGGCCGGCGTTTCGATCGCGGTCCCGCCGGTCAGGCAAATGGGCACGATCTCGGACTCATCGACGGCGTTCGGGCCGCTGTTCGGCGGCCCTTCGCTTGCGCGGTCCACCCGCAGGGCGACCCCGGCCGGCGGTGGGGTGCCGACGAAGGCCAGACCTTCTACCGTGGCGTAGCTCGGGCTCGAATTGACGATGTTGACGGAAAGAACCCGGTATTCCAGACCGGTCGAGTCATCGACCAGGACAAAGTTGTACTCGGCCTCGATGATCGTATTGTCGGCGTAGGTGACGCCGTCGATGGTCTGGTCGCCGTCCAGCCGCTGGCTGTTGTCGTTGTCGGCAAAGTTCGTATCCGATCCGTTGTCTCGGACGAACACCTCGGTGGACGGGGTCGCGTTGATGGTCAGAAACTCACCCACAAGATGGCTGCCGTCGCCTTGGGTGATCCCGTCCAGCGTCACGCCGCCGGTCAGGGACTTGTTGGATTCGCCCAGAACCCAAATCGAGTAATTTGCCAAAGTCTGCTCTGCCCTTGTCCGATTTCGACCGGTTCGGCGAAAAATAGCAGAGCTGCCGTCGTTCACCAAACTTCCTGAAAGACGCTTTCATGCACATGCGTGTCCGGCAGCAGCAAGGCAGCGGTGGCGCCGAACCCGCGGGCTTCGTCTTGCATTCGCGGGCATTGGCCGATAGCAGGTTCTGGACCAGTTTCAGGGGACCGTCATGGACGATCTTAAGACAAAATACCTTGGCCAGATCGCGGAAGCGGCGGACGAGTCCGCGTTGGAGGCCATCCGCGTCGCCGCCGTGGGCAAGAAGGGCGAGGTGGCGCTGAAGATGCGTGAACTGGGCAAGATGACGCCCGAGGAACGCCAGGTCGCCGGACCCGCGCTGAACGCGCTGAAGGACGAGATCAACTCGGCGCTGGCGGCCAAGAAGGCCGCATTGGCCGATGCCGCGCTGGACGAGCGTCTGCGGACCGAGTGGCTTGATGTTACCTTGCCGGCGCGTCCGCGTCGTCAGGGCACGATCCACCCGGTGAGTCAGGCCAGCGAGGAATTGACCGCGATCTTTGCCGAACTGGGCTTTTCGGTGGCCGAAGGGCCGCGGATCGAGACCGACTGGCACAATTTCGACGCGCTGAACATCCCCGGCCACCACCCCGCGCGGGCCGAGATGGACACGTTCTACATGCACCGCGCGCCGGGCGACAACCGCCCGCCGAATGTGCTGCGCACACATACCTCCCCGGTTCAGATCCGGTCGATGGAGCTGCAAGGCGCGCCGATCCGGGTGATCTGCCCGGGCGGTGTGTACCGCGCCGATTATGACCAGACCCACACGCCGATGTTCCACCAGGTCGAAGGGCTGGCCATCGACACCGACATCTCGATGGCGAACCTGAAATGGGTTCTGGAGGAATTCGTAAAGGCGTTCTTCGAAGTCGATGATGTCGAACTGCGCTTCCGCGCCTCGCATTTCCCGTTCACGGAACCCTCGGCCGAGGTCGATATCCGCTGTTCGTGGGAGGGCGGCCAGCTGAAGATCGGCGAAGGCGACGACTGGATGGAGATTCTGGGCAGCGGCATGGTCCACCCCAAGGTGATCGCCGCCGGTGGCATCGATCCCGAGATCTATCAGGGCTTTGCCTTCGGCATCGGGATCGACCGTCTGGCGATGCTGAAATACGGCATCCCGGATTTGCGGGCGTTTTTTGACAGCGACCTGCGCTGGTTGCGCCACTACGGGTTTGCGGCGCTGGACATGCCGAACCTGCATGGCGGGTTGTCGCGGTAATCCGCGGTCGTGCTCTGACGCAGCAACTACGTTTTGACGAAAACAGCGGACTGACGGCTGCGGGTGTCGTTCGGAATCTCCCGCTGTCTCCGGGGCTACCTGAGGTTGGAACTCGACGAGGCGGTTGGCCTACGGATATGCTGCCCGGATCGCCGCATGGCCGTTCGGTCCTGCAGGCGCGAAACCTGCATGGGAGCACGGCCATGAAGCACCTGGTTCTGACGATCCTGCTCATTGTTCTGGCCTCGGCCAGCGCCAGCAAGGACACCTATCCGCCGGTTGAGGTTCTGGTGCAGACCGAGACTTCGGTTCTCGGCGAGCCCTTGCATTACCCCGAAGGAACCCCGGAAATCACCGTGGCAATCGTGACGATGCAGCCGGGGCAATCCACTGGCTGGCACCGGCACGAGGTGCCGTTGGCTGGCTATGTGCTCCAAGGGCAACTGACCGTGGACTACGGCGAGAACGGCACCAAGACCTACCGGGAGGGCGACGCGCTGGTCGAGGCGTTCCGATCCCGTCACGACGGCAGGAACTCGGGTGACGGTCTGGCGCGCATTCTGGTCTTCTTTGCCGGGGCGGTCGGGGTGCCGAATACGGTGGCCGAGGATTAGGGTTTCGAATGGGATGGAAACGGACTGCGCCGTAGCCTAGAAAGCGCCGGACATCAAAGCCAAGCGGGAGCCCGTGGGATGACGCCTGACTGGATCGCGGTGGATTGGGGTCAGACCCTTCGACGGGTCTGGGCCATGCGCGGCCCGGACGTTCTGGACCAGGCAGTGCACCAAGGCGCCGCGCGCGCGGGGCCGGCGGCTCTGCTGGAGTTGATCGCGGCTTGGCTGGATCACGCGCCGATGCCGGTGATCGCCTGCGGCGTACTGGGTCCGATCGGCGCGGCGGTTCCATGCAAACCCTTGCCGGAAGGCGGCCGCGCGGTGGACCTGGGCGACGATCGCATACGATTGACGGTGGTGCCCGGCCTGCGCCAGACTTCGCCCCCGGACATGATGCAGGGAGACGAGACCAGGGTTGCGGGATTCCTCTCCCTCAACAGGAACTGGGATGGCGTCTTGTGCCTGACCGGGCTGGAAAGCCGTTGGGTGCATGTCAGCGCAGGAGAAATCGTCAGCTTTCAATCCTTTCTGACGGGTGCGGTTCTGGAAACCTTGCCGACGATCGCCACCCTGGAACCTTGCATGGCGGCAGACCGAGTGGATCGGGACGCTTTTGCCGAGGCCGTCCGGGACGCCCTGGCCAAGCCGGAGCGCGTTCTGTCTCGCCTGTTCGGCGTACATGCCGCGCGCGTTCTCGATGGGCTGGAGCCGGAAGCTGCCAAGGCCCGCATCCTTGGCGGGCTGATCGGTGCGGAACTGGCTGCGGCGCGTCCGTTCTGGCTGGGCCAGCAACTGGCGGTGATCGGCCAGGAGCCGTTGGCCAGCCTGTATGTCGACGCGCTTTCGGCGCAGGGGGCGCCTGCCACTCTGGCGGACGAGGGCCGCGTGACCTTGGAAGGGCTGATCGCGGCGTGGCGGACGCAAAACAGGGCGTGACCGCGCCGGAAAGGGTTCACCGCGCGCCTTCGGCGAGCACCCGCTTCACAAGGGCCGGGAGATGGTGGCTTTGGTCGTAGGTTGCCTTATGCGGCACCTCTTCCACCGGGCTTTTGCGGTATCCTTGTGTAAACAGCAGAAACGGCACCTCGGCGCGGTGCGCGGTTTCGGCATCCACCTCGCTGTCGCCGACATAGAGGCGCGGCCCGGGCGGCAGAGCGTCGAACGCGGCCCAGAGCGGCGTCGGATCGGGTTTTCGTGCCTCCAATGTGTCGCCTCCGATGACCACGTCGAAAAACCCGGCAAGTCCCAGCGAGTCCAGCACATGGCGCGCGGGCTCCTCGGGCTTGTTCGTGCAGATGCCCAAGGCGTGCCCGCGACTCTTCAAGGTTTCAAGGGCTTCCATGGCACCGGGATAGACAACCGTGCCGTTGCTCGCCGCAGCTTGATAGTGTGCAAGCGTTGCATCGGCCAATCTGGCGTGATGGGCCAGATCCATGCCGCAATGGCGCATCACGCATTCGACCAGGTGCGGCAGCCCGTTCCCGACAAAGCCGACCACGGTCGCGGTGTCGAGGGGTGTCACGCCCTCGGCTGTCAACATCCGGTTGACCGCCGCCGCGATGTCGGGTGCGCTGTCGATCAGGGTGCCGTCGAGATCGAAGACGATGGGCGTTGTCATGGGCGCTCCTGCCGTTTCGCGGATCATCCATGACAGGCAGCGGGAACAACGTCCAGTGGCACCTCACGCCGCGGGCGTCCGGACGATGCGGTGTCGCAGACCGCCGTTGTCGCGCGCAGGCGTCATTCTGTGACCGGCACGAAGCGGAAGGTTTCGCCCTGGCGCTCCACGCGCCCCACGCCACCATCCGGCAGGTGAAACCCGATGATCTGGATTTTCTCGGACGCGGCTTGATCCAGCAGGCGTCGGCGGGTTTCGGCAGCGGTCTCCTGATCCTGGTCAGATCCCGACGGCCAGTCCGGCCGCGCAAAGGCTACGTGGTGGTTGCCGATGGCATCTCCGACGACCAGCGCCGACTCGTTGCCGCGGCGCAGTTCAAAGGCCATATGCCCCGGCGTATGTCCAAAGGTTGCCAGGGCGGCAATGCCGGGAAGGATTTCCTGCCCGTCATGAAAGAGTTCGATCTCGGGTTCCAGCACCTCGAGCCTTCGCCGGGCGCCCACCGCCATCGTGGCCCGGTCCGCTCCGATCCGATCGACGGTTTCGGGATTCCACCAATAGTCCCATTCGGTTGCGCCCATCAAGTGGCGGGCGTTGACGAACAGAGGCTCGTCGAAATCGTCGAGGACGCCCCATAGATGGTCGGGGTGCCCGTGGGTAAAGACCACATGCGTCACGTCCTCGACCGTCAGCCCGGCGGCCCCAAGCGCGTCGGGCAGCTTTCCGGCGGTGTCCTGAAAACCGGGGCCGGCGCCCGCATCGAACAGCACGACCCGGTCTTCGTCCTGCAACAGGGTCACGTTGCAAGGCGGCGCAAGTGTATCGCCTGTCAGATCGAATTCCTGAAGGATCGGGGCCAGCTCCGGTTTCGGCATCGGTGAGAAGATGAACTCGGCGGGAAGGGCAAGGTGCCCGTCACTCAAGGTAAGGACGCGGGCCTGCCCGAGCGCGATTTCGGTCACGGCCCATACGGGGCTTGCTGCCACTGCGGCAAAGGCCGTGCCGGTGGCTTTTAGCATCGTGCGGCGTGTCATTGGCATGGCAGTTCTCCCTCTCGATACATCATGACATTCAGTTAGATGAATAATAAATGCAATCCTCTGCTCCCAAAAGGGTCAAATCGACGCTTGACATACCCAACTAAAATAGTCAGATTAAAGCGCGAAGCCGCAGCCAGCCCCGTCCGTGCATGGGTCAGCCAAAACGACAACCCGTTGATGCGAATTGGAAAACTGGTGCAATGAGCGCTTGGCGGCGCCGTTTCCAAGTCGCGACAGCAAGATCCGGAGTTGACCCGATGAACGTTCAGAACCCGAATCCGACCCAAGGCTGTTCCGTCCAGATGCTCCCGTCGCACAAGGCCGAAGACCTGACTCAGGGCGGCAACCTCGCGCATATCGAACTGGGCGGGCAACTCTATACTCTGCGCATCACCCGCGCCGGCAAGTTGATCCTGACGAAATGAGCGGTTCGGTTTCGCGCGGTGGCGCCCCTGTGGGCCGGCTGACCGACCTTGGCCCGGTCGAGGCCGGTGCCGTGCTGTGCCTGCGGATGTGGAGCGATTGCGCCAGTGGCACGGCCCGTCCGGTCAGCCTGACCGACGCGGATGGCGCGGCCTTTTCGGCGGTGGATCGGATTTGCCGCCTGTGCGCCAGCCACGGTCGCCGGCCATTGGTTCGGCATCAGGTCGGATGCGACTGCCTTGGTGCGGACGAAAGCTGTTTCGCCCGAATGGTCGGCGCGGCCAGCGACGGTGCGCGGGAGGACGCGATGATGTTCGCATCGCTGATCGTGCGCCCGGATTTCGCCCCGGCGCTGGTCGCCATGTCCGAACAGTTCGGCCTGACATTGCAGCGGATCGGCTGGCCGCGCGCCATTGGCCGACCCGGTGAGGGCAAGCCGGTGTCCCCTCTGCACTGATGGACTTGGCGTCAACGGGATGGGGAGGCAGTCAACAGCATCCGCAACCCGGATGATGGTGGTCATGGGTGCGCACCGGCGGCGGGCCGGAGGTGCCGACTTCGGTCAGAACGGTCCGAAGCGCCCAGAGGATCATGTCCACATCCTCGGCTTCGATGGTCAGGGGCGGTCGAATCTTGAGGATGTTGTCCCTGGGCCCCTCGCTGCCGATCAGGATGCGGTAGTCGCGCATCCGGTTCTTGACGAAGTGGCAGATGTCGGTGGCTTCCGATCCGTCCGCGTTCACGAGCTCGACGCCGACGAACAGACCCATTCCGCGCACGTCGCCCACGCAGGCAAAGTCGCGTTCCAGGGCCCGCAGCCCGTCCAACAGGCGGTCGCCCATCCGGCGCGCGTTATCCTGCAATCCTTCGTCATCGACGATATCCAGTACCTCCTTCCCGATCCGGCACGACAAAGTCGAACCGCCGAAAGTCGAAAAGAACTCGATGCCGTTGTCAAAGCTATCGGCAATCACCCGTGTCGTGACGACCACGCCCAGGGGATGGCCGTTTCCGATGGGCTTGCCCAATACAACGATATCCGGCCGGGCTTCCTGATACTCGAACCCGAAGTAGTAGTGCCCCAGACGCCCGAGCCCGGTCTGCACCTCGTCGGCGATACAGACACCTCCGGCTGCCCGGATCTTTTCATAGACGGCGGGCAGGTACCCCTTGGGCGGGATGATCTGGCCGCCGACCGAAGGGAAGGTTTCGGCAATGAACCCGGCCACCCCATGCCCTCTTTCTCGCAGGTTGGCGATCGCCGCATCCGCAAGTGCGGCGAATTTCATCGCCCGGTCCGGATCGTCGCGCCTGAACCGGCCGCGATAGTCATCCGCGACATCGACCAGTTCCACCCAATCGGCCTGACCCGTCCCGCCCGGCTTTTTGAACTTGTAGGCGGAAATGTCGATCGCGCCGGTGGTGTTGCCGTGATAGCCGTGATCCGGCGTCACCATGCCCTTGGCACCGGTGTGGGCACGGGCCAGACGCAAGGCCAATTCGTTGGCTTCGGTGCCTGAATTGACGAAGAAACAGACGTCCAGATTGTCCGGCATCTTTGACAGAATCTTTTCGGCAAAGGCCGTCTGGGCCGGATGCAGGTAGCGGGTGTTGGAATTCAGCCGCTTCAACTGATCTGCCGTCACGGCCTGAATGCGCGGATGCGCATGGCCCACATGCGGAACGTTGTTGTAGGCGTCGAGATAGGGCCGCCCCCATTCGTCGAACAGATGATGCCGCCATCCGCGCACCGGCATGACCGGTTCGTCATAGGTCAGCGACAGGTTGCCGCCGAAATGCCTCTGCCGTGCGGCCAGAACCGCGGCCTTGTCGGTGGGGCGATAGAACACCTTGTCCTCGGGCAAGTTGAGCAGAGCCGCGGGGTTGGGGCAGACCGCGTGCCACAGGTCCAGATCGTCCGGATCGGCGACGCCGGGCCAATCCGTCTCCATGCCGTCCTTGGTCAGGGCGAGTTGGAAATGCACATGCGGCGCCCAGCCGCCATTCTGGCTGGCATCGCCCAGCCTGGCAAAGGCGAACCCCTGCGCCACCGGATCGCCCGGTTTCAATCGGTCGCAGATCTCGGGATCGAGGTGGCCGTAGAGCGTATAGAACGGATCGCCCTCGGGCGTGGCATGCTGCAGGATCACGACCCCGCCATAGTCCAGATGATTGTCGCGGTTCTCGACTGCCTCGACGCGGCCGCTGAGCGGTGCATAAAGCGTGCTGCCGGCCGGGGCAAAGACATCCACAGCGATATGGACCGTGCGGCGATCGCTTGCCTTCCAGGGCCCGTTGCGAAAGCCCGGTTCGGTGTAGATCAGGCGCGGCTCGTTGTAGAAACCCAGCCAGGGACCGTCCCCGAACTCCTCTCCCACACGGGCGGCCTCGTCCGGCGGCAGGTGGAACGGATCTCTCGGCCAGAGTGCGTTTTCCACTGACAGCGAACCCATCGGGGCATCTGTCAGCGATGTTCCGAGAAGGTCGGCAAAATCGCCCCGATGTGTGTCGAGATAGGTTCGCACACGCTCCGCCCCGTCGCTGACCGGAAGACCGCACGCAATACGCAGGCGCGCGGGAACCAGATCGCCGTTGATCGCCTCGTTTTCCAGAAACCGCCAGGCCGGGGCCTGGCTGATCGTCACATACCGGTCGTCGGGGCTTTCGGCGGCCATCAAGGTCGAGTTCACCACAGACACCGCCAGCCGCATCCTCAGCAGCGGCCAGATCAGATCCACCTCTTCCGCGCTCAAAGGATTGGCGGCGTGATACCCGCGCACCAGCGCCGCCAATGCCCGCTCGGGCCGGGGATGGTCCAGAACGACATACGCCCCCGCTATGGCGAGTTCGCATACTTTCGGAGCGGCGCACATGTCTCCGAAATCGATCAATCCCGAGATGCGTCGCGTTTCCGTCAGACCGCCTTCGACCAGGATGTTGTAGTCATTGGCATCGTTGTGGATGGCTTGGCTCGGCAGCGCCGCAAGCCGGTCGGAAACCGACGCGTAGGCGTCAATCACGTCCTGCAGAATTTTCCGGCGCGGTGGTTCCGGTATCGCTTCCAACTCCTCCGCGATCCAATCGGCGCGGGTCAGATCCCATTTGAACCCCGCGCGGTTCAGTCCTTCGTGTCGGAAGCTTTCGAGCGCCCGGTCCGTGGCCCCGAGAACGCGGCCGAGTTTCAGGATCAGGTCTTGGGATTTCGGTGCGGTCCTGGCCCAGGACGTGCCCGGCAACCTGCCCAACAGCCAGACCAGGCGCGGAGCCCCGCCTGGATCCGGGATTTCGGGCAAGATACCGCCCTCCAACGTCGGCACCACGGGCGGCAAAGGCAGGCCCGGTGCCGTATCCGCAAGGTGCCGGAGCGCGCGGATCTGAAGATCCACCAGGTCCGCGTCGCAGCCCGCACGCATCACCTTCAGGACATGGTCCTGGCCATTCGCGCCTTCGGCCAGAAAATTCAGGTCGAACTCCCCATCCAGGGCGGTGAGCCGGGCCGAGATGCCCCATTGCTGCCGCAGAGCATCCGTCCAGAACGCCAGTTCGTCACCCATCGCCACGCCCGTCTCTCCTTCAGACCGCCTGCTTGTGTTTCGAGATACCTCGCGCCAAAGGCGGTACAAGGGGCCGACACCCGATCGCGCGGGCGATCAATCCAGCGCCCGCAACCGTTTGATCAGCGAGGAAGTATCCCAGCGCCCGCCGCCCAGCCTTTGCACATCCTTGTAGAACTGGTCCACCAGAGCTGTCACCGGCAACGACGCGCCGATCTCGTTCGCCGCATCCAGGCATATTCCGAGATCCTTGCGCATCCAATCCACGGCAAAACCATAGTCGAAATGATCGTCCAGCATGGTTTCGTGGCGGTTCACCATCTGCCAACTGCCGGCCGCGCCCTGGCTGATGACCTCGACCACCGCGCGCCCGTCGAGACCGGCCTTTTCCGCGAAATGCAGCGCCTCGCTCAGCGCCTGCACGAGCCCGGCAATGGCGATCTGATTGCACATCTTGGTCATCTGGCCGGCGCCGCTGTCACCGATGCGCCGGCAGATCTTGGAATAGACCTGCATCACAGGCTCGGCCCTGTCATAGGCCGCCTGATCGCCGCCGCACATGATCGACAGCACGCCGTTCTCGGCCCCGGCCTGCCCGCCCGAGATCGGCGCGTCCACAAAGGCGATGCCTCGTTCCTTGCCGGCCGAATACAGTTCACGCGTGACCTTGTCGGACACCGTCGTGTGATCGACGAAAATCGCCCCTTCGGACATGCCCGAGAACGCACCCTCGGCCCCCGTACAGACCATGCGCAGATCGTCGTCGTTGCCGACGCAGGCCATGACGAACTCCGCGCCTTGGGCCGCGTCGGCGGGTGTCCGCACCATGGCTCCGCCATGCTCGGCGACCCAGGCTTCGGCCTTGGAAGCGGTGCGGTTGTAGACCGTGACATCGTGGCCAGCGGCCTGCAGGTGGCCGGCCATGGGATAACCCATGACTCCCAGACCAAGAAACGCGACTTTAGCCATCTGGCGATCCTCCCGGCTTCCCCGTCTTCCTGCACAATGCCGGGCGACCGGGGTGTTTGGCAGAGACAAAGCAAAGCTGACGGCAAAGGGCAACCCCGTGCATGTCCCCCTGGTCTGGCCCGGATCAGGGGCGCGGATCGTCGAGCCTGGTGTCGAATCGGCGCGGCATGAGCCCGGCCTGGAACCATTCGATCATGGACAGGATCGAATAGACCGGCAGGCCCGTGCGTGCGCGGATTTCGGCGGCGTAGGGAACCATGTTGGTGCATTCCAGCACGATGGCGCCCGCGTCCGGTTCATGCGCAATGATCTCATCCGCCGCGTCCAGCATGTCTTGCCGGCAGGCGTCGAAGTCTATCTCGGGCGCATCTCCCAGGATGTCGCGGGTAAAGGCGCGGCCGGCATCGGTGCCATAGATGGGGGTGCCGCCCGGTACACCGGCAGCGGTCAGATGCGCATCGGTCAAGGTGGCTTTCGAGATCGTGAGGATCACGGCCTTTCGACCGGGTGGAAGCATGGCCTGCACCATCGGCACCTGCATGAGCGAGGATGTCGCGACCGGCACCCCTAGGGCCGCGCGCAACTCTTCCTGCACCAGCGCCAGAAAGCCGCAATTGGTGGTGATGCCGTCGGCTCCGGTCGCCACCAGATCCTTTCCGGCCTCGATGAAGGCGTCCAGCAGTTCCTTTGGGTCGCCCCGCACCACCTTGTCCGGCGATGCGCCCCGCACCACGCGGTAGTGCACCGGGAACGGCCAGGTCGTCGCGTTGCCCATGTCACCGGGTATGCGGGGAAAGCGGGTTTCGAGCATGAGGATGCCGACTGCAGCGCCATAGACCGTTTTTCCACCGTTTTGTACCGACATGGGAACCTCAAAATTCCGGAACGTACAACTGGGCATAGGCATCGCGCACGGCCTGCGTTGCCCCTTCGCGGCGCCGTTCGACATGAGCCCGCATCTGGGCCGCGGCTTCGTCAGCGTTCCGACCGGCGATGGCGTCCAGAATGCGGCGATGGGCCGTGACAAAGGTCTTGCTGTCCGCCGCCGTCTCGCGCAGCCGCCGCAGATCCATCAGGCGGAGGAAGCGAATGCGGTCGTTGAGGTTTGCCAGCATCCGGCACAATTCGGCGTTGCCGGAAAGCTCGCACAAGCGGCGGTGAAAACGTTCATCCATCGCCAGCAGCGTTTCCGGGTCGGAGTCGGGTGCATAATTCGGTTCGACTTCGTCCAGTTCGCGGATCACGTCCGAAATTGCGCCATCCGAAGCGCGCGCGCAGGCCAGGCGCACCGCCTCGACCTCCACCGCGACGCGCGCTTCATAAAGGTCCATGACCAGTTCGGGCGACAGCGACCGGCAAAAAAAGCCGCGGCCGGACTGAAAGGTGAGAAACCCTTCGGCAACCAGGCGGTTGAGCGCCTCGCGGATCGGAGTGCGCGAGGCGTCGAGTTCGGCCGCAAGCGCGCTTTCGTTGATCCGGGCGTCCGGCTTGAAGGCGAAGTCCGCCGCCATGCGCCGCAGCGCCTCGTACAGCCGGTCCACATTGCTTTCTGATTTGCTCATCTTCCGCACCTCTTCGGTTGGGAGACTAGAACGGGATTGACATGTGCGCAAGATGTCATGCAGAACTGTATACAATTTTGAACGCAGTATGACGGAGCTTCACGATGAGCAATCAGATGAACGGCGCCGAGGCGATGGTGCGCATGCTCGAGGCGCAGGGGGTGCGGCACATCTTCGGTCTGTGCGGCGACACCACCCTGCCGTTCTATGACGCGATGCTGCGGCTGGATCATGACATCACCCACGTGCTGACCCGCGACGAACGCTGTGCGACATACATGGCCGATGGATATTCCCGAGTCACGGGGCGGGTGGGCGTAGCCGAGGGACCATCCGGCGGCGGCGCGACCTATATCCTGCCGGGATTGATCGAGGCGTCGGAAAGCTCCTATGCCGTTCTGGGCATCACTACCGACATCTCGGTGGCTTCCTACGGGAAGTACCCGCTGACCGAGGTCAACCAAGAGGCGCTGATGGCGCCGCTGACCAAGTGGAACACGGTGATCAAGCGGGCCGACCACATCCCGCGCATGGTTCGGGCGGCCTTCCGGGCGATGACCACGGGCTGTCCCGGCTCGGCCCATATCGGGCTGCCCTATGACGTGCAGTATGACACGGTGGACGCTGCGGATATCTGGGCCGACCGCGCCACAGCGACCTATCCAGCCTATCCACAAGCCCCGGTGCCGGGTGCGGCCGAAGCGGCGGTCGAGGCGATCCTGTCGGCAAAAAACCCGCTGATCGTTTGCGGCGGCGGCGTGGTGATCGCCGGTGCGTGGGACGAACTGGACCGGCTGGCGACCCGGCTGGACATTCCTGTGGCCACCTCGATCTCGGGGCAGGGGGCGCTGGCGGAAACGCACCCGAACTGCCTGGGGGTCGTCGGGTCGAACGGCGGCACAGACGAGACATGGGAAATGATGGAGGCCGCCGATCTGGTGGTGTTCATGGGGTGCCGTGCCGGATCCACGACCACCGCGCGGTGGGAGGCGCCCAAGCCAGGCACACGCATCGTGCATTTCGACAATGACCCGATGGTGATGAATGCAAACTACCAGACCGAAGTGGCCGTCGTCGGCGATCTGCGCCTGGCGCTTGCCGAGGTCAACGCGGTCTTGGATGCGCGCGGGCAGGGGGGCGACACCTTCGGCGGTGCCGCGGCGATCGCCGAGAAGAAACGGTGCAAGTTCGAGACTTTCGGGAAACTGGCGCGGTCCTCGCAGGCCCCGATCCGGCCCGAACGGGTGATTGCGGCGTTGATGCAGGTCTTGCCCGAGGACGCGACCGTGGTTTCCGATCCCGGCACCAGCTGCCCGTATTTCTCGGCCTATTACCAGTTGCCGAAACCGGGGCGCTATTTCATCACCAACCGGGCGCATGGGGCGCTGGGCTATTCCCTGTCGGCGGCGCTGGGCGCGTGGTTCGGGCGGCCGTCCTCCAAGACCGTGGCGCTGATGGGGGACGGGTCTTTCGGGTTCACCTGCGGCGAATTGGAAACCGTCTGCCGCGCCCGTGCGCCGATCACATTCGTCGTGTTCTCCAACTCGAACTTCGGCTGGATCAAGGCCAGCCAGTTCGCCGACAAGGAGGCACGCTATTACAACGTCGATTTCGGCAGCACCGATCAGGCCGCCGTGGCCGCGGCTTATGGCGTGAAGTCGTGGCGGGTTGAGAATCCCGACGATCTGGAGAAGGTGCTGGCCGAGGCGGTGGCCCATGACGGACCGACGCTGGTAGACGTGGTCTGCCAGCCGCTGGAGGAATGCAACGCCCCGGTTCGGCGCTGGATGGGGTGAGACGCGCCCGGAAATCGGACAGGTTGACCGATTTCAGCGCCGAGCGTGCGGAGCCCCGGGGACAAGGCGCGCCCGGAAATGGGTTCGGTGCGCGATCGCAAGAGCCCACTTGAAAAGAGCGCCCCGAAGGGCGCTCTTCTAGTTTGTCACGCGAAAGCTTTGCCTTCGGCCACGTGCTGTCTCAGGATCTCCGGGGGCTCGAAGCGCGGTCCGTATTTGGCCGCCAGTTCCTCGCAGCGTTGCATGAACCGCTCGGGGCCGTAGGTGTTGACGAACTGGATGTAGCCGCCCGTGTGCACCGGCGCGCCGATGCCCAGGATCGAGCCCACGTTGCCGTCGGCGACCGATCTCAGAACGCCCTCCTGCAAGCAGCGCAGGCTTTCAAGAACGGCACGGAACAGGATGCGGTCCTGAATGTCCTCGTCGCTGATGCGGGCGTCTTCCTTGCGCCACGCGGCAAGGCCGGGCCAGATTGTCTTGCCCTCTTCGGTGTAGTCGTAGAACCCCTTGCCGGTGGCGCGGCCGTGGCGGCCGTGCTGGCTGATCATCTCGGCCAGCATGGCGCGGGCGGCGGGGTTCTGCTCCTGCTCGGGGTCCAGAAGGCCCATCTCGACCTGCGTGTTGTAGATGTCGGTCACCAGCTTGATCTGCACCTCGTCGAGCAGCGACAGCATCCCCGTCGGCATGCCCGTCAGGCGCGACAGGTTGTCGACGCGCACCGGGTCGTGCCCCTCGGCCACCAGTTCCACCGCCTCGATGATCTTGGTGCCGATCGTGCGCGAGGTGTAGAAGCCGGTGCTGTCGCCCACGATGATCGGGGTCTTGCGGATCTGGCGGGCGAAATCGAAGGCGCGGGCCAGGGTCTCGTCCGAGGTCTTTTCGCCCGCGATGATCTCCAGAAGCGGCATCTTGTCCACCGGCGAAAAGAAGTGCAGGCCGACGAAGTTCTCGGGTTTCGCCGATCCGGTCGCCAGCCGGGTGATCGGCAGGGTCGAGGTGTTCGAGCCCCAGATGCCGTTCTCGGCCAGCAACGCCTCGTGCTCGGCCAGCACCGCGTCCTTGACGTCGATCTTTTCGAACACGGCCTCGATGATCAGGTCACAGCCTTTCAGGTCGTCGGACTTGTCGGTGGGCGTGATCAGGTCCAGAACCGCGTCGCGCTGATCGGGTGACATGCGGCCCTGCTTGACGCGCTTGTCGAGCAGCTTGGCGGTATAGCCCTTGCCGCGTTCGGCGGCCTCCAGGCTCATGTCCTTCAGAACCACCGGGATACCGGCCATCGCGGCCGAATAGGCGATGCCCTGTCCCATCATGCCGGCGCCCAGAACGCCCAGGCGTTCGACCCTTGACGGAGCGATGCCCTTGGGACGGCTGGCCCCGCCATTGACCTTGTTCATGCCGAAGAACAGGGTTTCGATCATGTTCTTGGTGGTCGCCAGCGGCGACAGCGACACGAATTTCCGGCTTTCATAGCGTTGCGCCGTGTCGAAATCGACCTTGCCCGCCGCCTCGGTCATGATGTCGAGGATCTTGACCGGCGCGGGCATCAGGCCGCGGGTCTTCTTGAAGAGCATCGCCGCCGCGCCCGCGATGCGGGTCATGTTCTTGGGAGAGGTCGAGGGTCCGCCCGGGATCTTGTAGCCCTTGGTGTCCCAGGGCTGGGTCACGGCAGCCTCGTCCCCCTGCACCGACAGGATCCATTCCCTGGCGCGGGCCAGCAGCCGGTCGGCGGGCACGACCTCGTGGATCAGCCCGGCCTTCAGCGCCTTGTCGGGCGAGACCTGACGGCCTTCGAGCAGGAAGGGCATCGCCGCCTCCAGTCCCAGCAGCCATGTCAGGCGCACCACGCCGCCGCCGCCGGGCAGCAGGCCAAGGGTCACTTCGGGCAGGCCGATCTTGGTTTTGGGATTGTCGGCCGCGATCCGGTGGTTGCAGGCCAGGCAGATTTCGTATCCGCCGCCCAGCGCCGCGCCGTTGATGGCCGCGACCACCGGAACCGGCAGTTTCTCCTGCCTGCGCATCACGGCCTTGGTGGCCTCGACCGAGTTGAACAGGTCTTCGACCTGGTCCGGCTCGATGCTCTTGAGCATGTTCAGGTCGCCGCCGGCAAAGAACGTGTCCTTGGCCGAGGTCCAGATCACGCCCTTGAGGTCTGTCTCGGCCTCGATCCGGTCCATGGTGTCGGAAAACAGCGGCCAGAACTGCGCGTTCATGGCGTTCACCGGGCCGTCCATGTCCATCGTGATCGTGACGATGCCGTCGGCGTCCTTTTCGTAGGCAAACTCACCCATGTCCGGCCTCCCTCACAGACGTTCGATCAGGGTCGAGATGCCCATGCCCCCGCCCACGCAGAGCGAGATCATGGCGCGCCTGGCGTTGCGGCGTTCCAATTCGTCCAGAACGGTGGACACCAGCATCCCGCCCGTGGCCCCCAGCGGGTGGCCCATGGCGATGGCGCCGCCGTTGACGTTGGTGATCTCGTGGTCGATGCCCAGATCCTTCATGTAGCGCAGCGCGACCGAGGCGAAGGCCTCGTTGATTTCCCAGATGTCGATGTCCGAGACCTTGAGACCGGCCTTGTCCAGGCATTTCCTGGCGGCAGGGCCGGGGCCTGCCAGCATGATCACCGGATCGGTCGAAATCACGGTGGCCGAAACGATCCGCGCGCGCGGTTCCAGCCCCAGATCCTTGCCGGACTTCTCCGAGCCGATCATCACGGCGGATGCGCCATCGACGATGCCCGACGAGTTGCCCGGGGTGTGGACGTGGTTGATCCGGCTCACCTGCGGGTATTTCGCCAGCGCCATGTCGTCATATCCGAACGCGCCCATCTGCGCGAAGGACGGGTTGAGCGCGCCCAGCTTCTGCATGTCGGTATCGGGTTTGATGTAGTCGTCGCGCTCGAGGATGGTGATGCCGTTCTCGTCCTTGACCGGCACCACCGAGCGGTCGAACCGGCCGCTGTCGCGGGCATGGGCTGCGCGTTTCTGGCTTTCCATCGCGAAGGCGTCCACATCCTCGCGGCTGTAGCCGTCGAGGGTGGCGATCAGGTCGGCGCCGATGCCCTGGGGGGCCGAGTTCTGGTCGATGACGAAGTCAGGATCGGTGAACATCGCGCCGCCCTGAGACAGCATCGGAATGCGGCTCATGGATTCGACGCCGCCCGCGACCACCAGATCCTCCTGATCCGAGCCGACCTTGGCGGCGGCCATGTTCACCGCTTCGAGCCCCGAGGCGCAGAACCGGTCAAGCTGCACCCCCGGCACCGCCTCGTCCCAGTGGGCGGCCTGCACGGCGGCCTTGGCGACGCAGGCGCCCTGATCGCCGACCGGCGCGGTGCAGCCGAGGATCACGTCGCCCACCTGCGCGGTGTCCAGATCGTGCCGCGACTGCAACTCGCGCAGCAGTCCGGTCGCCAGTTGAATGGGCTTCACCTCGTGCAGGGTGCCGTCCGCCTTGCCGCGTGAACGCGGTGTGCGCAGGGCGTCGAAGATGTATGCAGGGGTCGCCATCGTCTCTCCTCCCGAACCGACTGCCGGGAAGGTAGAGGCGAGCCGCCTCCCAAGACAACACCGCAGTTGCGACACTCGGCGCGTGACGTGGCGTAGCGGCGGCCCGCAGCGGTCCGACCGTCACGCGAGCGGTGCGGACAACAGCGGTTTGTCGTTCTTCAGGTGACGCGCGATCAACCGTTTCTGGAGCCTGCCGGGCGGAATGAGTCTGGCAGGCTCGGGCGCGTGGCCTGGGTCGGCGAGACCCGGGAATATCGCAAGGATCTCCTCTCGCGCCTCCGGGCTGACCGCCCCGAGCGCCTCGGGGCCGGTGAACAGGCTTTCCGTCGGCGCGCCTTCGGCAAAGAGGATCTCGTGCCGATCGAACAGCAGGTGAAAATACTCGACCCGATCCGCCGAAGCGTCGATCATCACGCCGGGCAGGGTCGTCAGCTTGATGGCGGGAACAAGCACCTGCGCGGCGCCGAACATCCGTTCGGCAATCCGGGATTGGACCAGTATCCGATGCTGGCGCGACACCCTGAGGTCGTTGCTTGGCAGCCCTGCGCCCAAGGCGCCGGCAACGATGTGAACGGGCCGCAATTTCGGATTCGCCGCCAAGTCACCTGCGCCGAACCTGCGGCTTCCGATCCAACGCAGGGGCCGCAGCCCGCCATCCTGCGTCACGATCATGTCGCCGGCGGTCAAGGTTTCCACCGGCTTTTCTCCGAGCGCGGTCCGGATCAGCGTGCCGCGCGTCAGGCACGGCGTATTGGGAAGATCGGCCGGATCCAGATCGTCCGCACCCTGATCCTTGTTCGAGGTGGTGAAGGTGACGCCGACCTCGGGGATCTCGGACATCGCGAAGAGGCGCAGGCCATTGTCCAGCTCGATCCGCCAGACCTCGATGACCTGCCCGTTCGTGCCGGTATAGGTGGCGGTCCATTCGACGTAGCAGGCATCCGTCGCGACCGGGTTTCCCAGCGAATCCGTGACGGTCGCGATCTGGTTTGCGTCGTCAGGGGTTTCGTTGGCAACCGTATCGCCGTCGATCAGGTTGTCATCGTCGTCGATCGAGACGTTCAGAAACTGGCCCGGATCGTCATCCGCCAACACGAACGGATCGTTGCCGCCGCCGGGCCGGTCGCTGAAGGCGGTGATCGGGATGGCCTTGAAGGTGGCGATGACGGCCATGGTATCCGCTGTTGGTCACATGGAGGCTTGCGATGGCCTACAGTTACGCGAAACCGCCCGATCTTGTCACGCATCAACCCGATGAAGCCGGGACGAGTGTGTCATTGCCCCGCCAGCCCCATCTGCCGAACCGCCAGGTCGCGCATGATTTCTTCGGAACCGCCCCCGATCGCCATCACCTTGACCTCGCGCCAGACCCGTTCCACCGGATTGCCGGTCAGATAGCCCGCGCCGCCGAAGATCTGCATCGCCTCGGACGCCACGAATTCAAGTGCCTTGGTCGCCTGGACCTTGGCCTTGGCGATCTCGGCCGCCGGCATCAGGCCCTGGTTGATGGCCCAGCAGATGCGTTCCAGATAGGCCTCGATCATGTCGATCCGGGCGGACATGTCCGCAAACTTGTGCGCGATGACCTGGTGTTCGATCAGGCGCTGGCCAAAGGTCTTTCTGGTGCGCGCCCAGTCCAGTGCCGCGTCGTGACACAGCCGCATCATGCCGAGGCTGCCCGCGACCATCGCCAGACGTTCGAAGTTGAAATTGTTCATGATCGCGATGAAACCCTTGTTCTCCGGCCCGATCAGGGCGCTTTCCGGCACCTCGCAATCGTCGAAATGGAGCATGGCCTGTTCCGAACAGTGCCAGCCCATCTTGCCGCCCAGAGGAGTGCGCGTGAAACCGGGGGTTTCGGCCTCGATCAGAAACAGCGATATGCCGGCGATCCCCGGCCCGCCGGTGCGGGCGCCGACCACGAACCACTGGGAGTCCATGCCGCCCGTGATGTAGGCCTTGGCGCCGTTCAGAACCCATCCCTTGGTCGTGCGGTCCGCCTTGGTGGTCAGATTCGCCACGTCCGAGCCGCCGCCCGGCTCGGTGATCGCCAGCGACGAGTTCATCCGGCCCGCAACGATTTCCGGCAGGATTCTGCGCTTGAAGCCCTCGTCGGCGAATTTGACGATGGGTCCGAGCGAGATCATGCGCCCGCCGACAGCGGCGGCCACGCCGGACGCGCCGCAGCCAAAGGCAAGTTCGGCGTAGTCGGCGCGCATGAACGCGTCGTCAAAGCCCAGCCCACCGTATTCCTCGGGTATGCCGAAGCCAAAGACGCCCAGTTCTCCCAGCTTCTGGTGCAACTCCCACGGCACCGCGCGCCGAGCCTCCCAATCCTCGATATGCGGTTTCACTTCGCTGTCGAAGAACCGGGAGAGATTGTCGCGATAGGCCGCGCGCTCGGGCGTCATGAAGGGGGAAGGGCAGGTCATGTCGTCTCCTTCTGCGCCGGTCCGAACCGTCGCCGGGCGGATGTTCCGTGGCGTCGCTTGCCGGTCAAACCCGTTGACCGGTGATGTGCATGGCGGCAACCTAAAAACAGAACGGGTGATCTGTAAAGTGCAGGCCCGGGGAATGGACGTGGAACGTCACGTGACCGGAAATCGGGCAGGCGTTCCGGACGAGGAGGCCGCAATGGAATTCGTCAGCCGGATTGATCGGGACAGCGAGGCCTTTGCCCGGAACCGCGCCGACATGCTGCAGCTTGTCGACCGGCTGCGCGCGCTGGAGGCCCGCCCCGCGGCCATGTCCGAGCAGCGGCGCGCGCGGATGGAGGCGCGTGGACAGCTCACGCCACGCGACCGTCTGGCCGCCTTGCTGGACCCCGGAATGCCGTTTCTTCAGCTGCATGGGCTGGCCAGGTATCTCGTGGACAGCGACGACCCGGAAACATCGGTCCCCGGCGCCTCGGTGATCATCGGAATCGGGTTCGTCTCAGGCGTCCGGTGCATGATCGTGGTCGATGACAGCGGCATCAAGGCGGGCGCGATGGTCGAGATGTCGGGCGCGGCTTTCCTGTCGGCGCAGGAGATCGCGTTGCGGCAGAAGCTGCCCTTCGTGCACCTGGTGGAAAGCGCGGGCGCAAACCTCATGGAGTACCGCGTGGAGTTGTGGGCCAATGGCGGCAAGCTGTTCCGCAACCTCGCACGGCTCTCGGCGGCCGGCTTGCCGAATGTGGCGGTGCTGCACGGGCCTTCGACGGCGGGCGGGGCCTATATGCCGGGTCTCGCGGACTACGTGATCGGGGTGAAAAAGAACGGCATGGCGGCGCTGGCGGGGGCGGCGCTGGTGCATGCGGCGACCGGAGAAAAGGCGAATGACCGCGATCTCGGCGGGTCGGAAATGCATGCCGAAACCAGCGGTCTGGTCGAATACCTTGCCGAGGACGACGCGCACGGGATCGAGATCGCACGCGACGTGATAGCGCGGCTGGACTGGAACAAGTCGCTGCCGCGCCGGCCTGCTCGGGCCGTGGCGGACCCGATTCACGAAACCGAAGACCTCGCGGGTCTCGTGCCGATTGACTATCGGATCCCCTATGACGTGCGCGAGGTGGTGTCGCGGATCGTCGATGGATCGGATTTCGAGGATTTCAAACCGCTCTACGGCGCTTCGACCGTTTGCGTGCAGGCCGCGATCACCGGCATCGCGGTCGGGATCATCGGAAACAACGGCCCCATCGATCCGGCCGGCGCGACCAAGGCGGCGCAGTTCATCCAGCTGTGCGGACAGGCGGACCTCCCGCTGATCTTTCTCAACAACACGACCGGGTACATGGTCGGTACGCAGTACGAGCAGGCCGGCATGATCAAGCACGGGGCCAAGATGATCCAGGCCGTGACCTCGGTCGATGTGCCGCGCATCACGCTCTATATCGGGGCGAGCTTCGGGGCCGGGAACTATGGCATGTCCGGCTATGCCTACGAGCCGGACTTTCTGTTCGCCTGGCCCAACGCCACAACCGGCGTCATGGGAGGCGAGCAGGCGGCCGGAACCATGGCCATGGTGGCGCGGGCCGGAGCAAAGCGGAAGGGCGAGGAGATCGACGAGGACCGGCTGGCGCGGCAGAGCGCCCTGATCGCCGCGCATTTCGACCGGCAGGCCGGGGCCTTCTACACATCGGGCCGATGCCTCGATCATGGCGTGATCGACCCGCGCGATACGCGGCGCGTATTGGGCTTTTGCCTGCAAACCTGTCTTGAGGGCCGGCTGCGAAAGGTCAAACCCGGCTCCTACGGCGTGGCGAGATTCTGATGTTGCCGCAATCCGATCACCTCGTGCTTGAGCGAGACGGGCACTGGCTGACGGTCTGGTTCAACGAGCCCGAGCGTCGAAATCCCCTGACCTCCGGGCGAGTCGAGGCCTTGATCCGCCTGTGCCAAGCCCTGCGGGACAGCGATCTTCGCGGAGTCATCTTTCGGGGACAAGGCGGTGTTTTCTGCGCCGGTGGCGATCTGGACGCGTTCCGCAAGGTGATCTCCGAGGGCGCAGACCCCGCCGCCGTCATCGAACTCAGCCTGCAGGCCGCCGATCTGTTCGACGCGGTGTCTGAACTGCCGCAATTCACGGTCATGGCCGTCGAAGGGACCGCGATGGCCGGTGGGCTCGGACTGGCCTGTTGCGGCGACTACGTGATTGCCGATCAGCAGGCGCGGTTTGTGCTGAGCGAGGTTCGCCTCGGGCTGACTCCGGCGCAGATCGCGCCTTTGGTCCTGAGCCGTCTGGGGCCAGGACCGGGACGCCGATTGATGCTGACCGGGGAAACCCTGAACGCGATGGCGGCGCAGGACATCGGTCTGGCCGATGAAGTGGTTCCAAGCGGTGCAATGGGCGATGCCCTGGCGGAGTTGCGACGGAAAATGGCGGGCGTCGCGCCGAAGGCGCTGGCGGCGATCAAGCGTCAGATTGCGGCCGTGCCAGACCAGTCCCGCGCGCAACAACGGCAGGCGGCGGCGGAGAGTTTCGCTGTGGTCCTTCAGTCAGAAGAGGCCCGCGAAGGCGTCGCGTCCTTTCTGGGCCGGCGAAAACCCAAATGGGCGGAGATCTGACGATGGCGTTCAACTCGATCCTGATTGCCAACCGGGGCGAAATCGCCGCTCGGATCATTCGCACGGCGCGTGATCAGGGGCTGCGCACGGTTGCGGTTCACACGACTGCGGACGCCAAGTCTCCGCATGTCGCGCTCGCGGATGAATCGGTCTGGATCGGGGAAGGCCCGGTCGCCGACAGCTATCTGAATGCGGAACGGCTGTTGGGTGCGGCCGAACGGACCGGTGCGCAGGCGATCCATCCCGGCTATGGGTTTCTGTCCGAAAATGCCGCGTTTGCCGATGCGGTCGCCAAGGCGGGACTGACGTTCATCGGGCCGGAACCGGAAGCGATCCGCGCCATGGGCAACAAGACCGAGGCAAAGCGTCTGATGATCGCTGCCGGCGTCCCTTGCGTGCCGGGATACGCTGGCGAGGATCAGTCCGACCAAGCGATGATGCGGGCCGCCGATGAGATCGGCTTTCCGCTGATGGTCAAGGCCGCGGCAGGCGGTGGCGGGCGGGGGATGCGCCTGGTTCAATCCCCCTCGGACCTGGCCAGGGCGCTGGAACTGGCGCGTTCCGAGGCCGGGAATGCGTTCGGCTCGGGTGAGTTGATCCTCGAAAAGGCGATCGTCCGGCCGCGGCATGTCGAAGTCCAGGTCTTTGCCGACAACCATGGCAATATCATTCATCTGGGCGAACGGGACTGTTCCGTTCAGCGCCGCCATCAGAAGGTGGTGGAAGAAGCGCCCTGCCCGGTCATGACGCCGGATCTTCGCGCCCGGATGGGCTCGGCCGCGGTCGAGGCGGCGCGCGCAGTGCAGTATCGCGGTGCGGGCACCGTTGAATTTCTGCTCGATGCGTCGGGGGCATTCTACTTTCTGGAGATGAACACACGGTTGCAGGTCGAACATCCCGTCACGGAAATGATCACCGGGCTGGATCTCGTGGCGATGCAGATCGCCGTTGCGCAGGGTGCGCCTTTGCCGCTGTCGCAGGACGATCTGCGCCTTGACGGGCACGCCATCGAAGTCCGTCTGTATGCCGAAGATCCGGCCAACGGCTATCTGCCCGCGACGGGGCCGGTGGATTTGTGGCGGCCGGCTTCGGGTGTGGGACTCCGGGTGGATGCGGGGATCGCGGAAGGTCAGGAGATCTCACCGTTCTATGACCCGATGCTGGCCAAGATCATCGCACACGGCCCAACGCGGGAGGTCGCGCGAGCGCGGCTGTTGCGCGCGGTCGGGGAAACGGTCCTGCTTGGAACGGTGACGAACAGCGCCTTTCTTGCCGGTATTCTCGATCACCCTGAATTCGCGGCGGGCGAGGCCACGACCGACATGCTGGATCGGGCCTATCCGGACGGTTTCAAAGGCGCGATGCCGGCATCCGACCATGTGGCGCTGGCGACTGCGATTCTGATGCAGGCGGATCGCGCGGCGGCGTTGTCGAAATCCGGGCCATTGCCCAAGGACCAGCTTGGGTGGTCCAGCGCACCGCTGCCGCCCCGCCGGCTCACCATCCTGCATGGGGATGCGCGCTCTGCCGTTTCCGTTCTTGCCACGCGTCACGGATGGCGGGTGCGGACGGAGGAGGCCGAGCACGACATCGCGTTGGAAATGTCCGGCGCAACCGTCAGGGCCGACATGGACGGGGCGAGAGTCGATGCGGTGGCGCATGTCGCGGGCGACCGGGTGCAGCTTGCGATCGGTGCGGACCGTTTCACGTTTCGCCGGCTGCGGGCCGGTCGGCAAGACCGGCGCGAGGACCAGAGCGGCATCGTTGCCGCTCCGATGCCCGGTCTCGTCGTGTCGGTGGCCAAGGCGCCGGGCGATTCTGTCACGAAGGGCGACGTGCTCGCCGTTCTGGAGGCGATGAAGATGCAGCATCAGATGACCGCGCCCGTGACCGGTGTCGTCAAGGCTGTACATGTATCAAAGGGTTCCCAGGTGACTTCCGGCGCCTTGATGGTGGAAATCGAAGAGGAGCAGGCCGATGCGCTCTGACCTCTGCCGCCAACTGGGCATCGAGTTTCCGCTTTTCGCCTTCAGCCACTGCCGCGATGTCGTGGCCGCGGTCAGCCGGGCGGGTGGCATGGGCGTGTTCGGAGCCGTGATGTACACGCCCGAACAGCTGAGGACGGAACTGGAGTGGATCGACGCGCATTGCGGAGGAAAGCCCTATGGGGTCGATCTGATCGTGCCGACTTCGATCCAACGACAGCAGAGCGAGCCTTCCGACGCGCAACTCCTGTCCAGCCTTCCGAAGGCGCATCTGGACTTCGTGGAAGCGGTGCTGGCCAGCAAGGGGGTGACGGCCGGGGATCTGGATGACCGACGCAAGGCGCTTCTGCACTTCTCGCACAATCTGAACAGCGCCGGGGCGGAGGAGATGCTGGACGTGGCGTTGTCCTTTCCTGTCCGGCTTATCGCGAACGCGCTGGGCACGCCGCCGCAGCTCATGCTGGACCGCGCCCGCAAGGCAGGTGTGCCGGTGGCGGCGCTGGTCGGGTCGAAGAAACATGCCGAGCGGCAGATCGCCGCCGGGGTGGACATTCTGGTGGCCGCCGGTGGCGAGGCCGGCGGGCATTGCGGCGAGGTTTCGACGATGGTGCTGGTGCCCGAGGTGGTCTCGGTCGCGGGCGATACCCCGGTTCTTGCGGCGGGCGGCATCGTTACGGGCCGCCAGATGGCCGCGGCGATGGCGATGGGCGCCGCGGGGGCCTGGTGCGGATCGGTCTGGCTGACCACCGCCGAGGGCGAACCCAGCCAACGGATCAAGGACAAGATGCTGGCGGCGTCGTCTTCGGACACGGTCCGGTCCCGGTCGCGCACCGGAAAGACCTCGCGCCAGTTGCGGTCCGACTGGACCGAAGCGTGGGACCGACAAGGCCCGGACCCACTGCCGATGCCGTTCCAGTCCCTGATCGCCGAACCCGCGCTCGCCAAGATCGAGAAACTGGCCGAGAGTGGGCACGAAGGTGCGGCCGAATTGGCGACATACTGGGTCGGGCAGGGTGTCGGGCTGATGAACCGCATGACCTCGGCGGGTGCGGTCGTGCAGGAGTTCAAGCAGGACTATCTGGCCGCCGTCGAACGATTGGCGGCGACATTGGAGGAGTGAGGATGCAACAGGCAAGGGACTTTCTGGAGGAAAGCGAGGCGCTTCACCAGGTGCTGGCGGATGTGAAGGGCGCGGCCTGGGACACGGTCACGCAGTTCAAGGGCTGGACGCTCAATGACGTGCTTGTGCACCTGCATTTCTGGAACCAGATGGCGGAACTGTCTCTGGAGGACGAGGCGGCCTTCCAAGCCCGCGTGGCCCAGGCTTTTGCTGGCATCCAGTCCAACGGTTTTCGCGCGACCGAAAATGCGATGATCTCGGAGCGGGGCGACGACCTGCGCGCGGCCTGGCGCGAGCTGTTTGTCGCGATGGGCGCGCGATGGGCAACGCTCGACCCCAAGCGCCGCGTGAAATGGGTGGGGCCGGACATGTCGGTGCGCTCCTCGATCACCGCGCGGCAGATGGAGACCTGGGCGCATGGGCAGGAAGTGTTCGACATCCTCGGGGTGGAACGGCAGGAGACGGACCGGATCCGGAACATCGTGGTGCTGGGCGTGAACACGTTCGGCTGGTCCTTCAAGGTGCATGGTCGTGCAGTTCCCGAAGCGATGCCGCGTTTGGAACTGACCGCACCGTCTGGTGCCACCTGGGTCCATGGTGAGCCGGGCGACAACCGGATCACTGGTTCGGCCGTGGAATTCGCACAGGTGGTGACGCAGACCCGCAATATCGCCGATACCCGGCTGCAGGTCGAAGGCCCGATTTCCGAAGAATGGATGTCCATCGCCCAGTGCTTTGCCGGCGGACCGGAAACGCCGCCGGCCAAGGGCGAGCGCCACAGACTCGCCGGCTGAAATCAAAGGACGTTGCGTTGCACCGCGGCGACGCCGCGTCATGCCGATTGGATTGAAACGGCGGCCACTGTAGCCTGCGGGCAAGTTGCAATCGGAGAAACGGACATGTCCCTTTTCACCACGACCGCATCCTGGGTCACGGACGAGCATCGCATGTTTGCCGAAATGGCAGGCCGCTTCATGGATGACGAGCTTGTTCCGAACATCGAGAACTGGGTCGACAACGGAGTCGTCGATCGCGGCTTCTGGCGCAAGGCCGGGGAAACCGGGCTCATGGCCGGTTCGATCCCCGAGGAATATGGCGGCGTCGGTGGCGGGATGGGGTTCGACTCGGTCACCATCTACGAACAGACCTCGCGCGGGGATGCGGGGTGGGGCTATGGCATCCAGTCGATCGTGACGCATTACATCACCGCCTATGGCAGCGAGGACCAGAAACGGAATTGGCTGCCCAAGCTGGCCTCGGGAGAAATGGTCGGCGCGATTGCCATGACCGAGCCGGGCACCGGATCGGACCTGCAGGCGGTGCGTACCACTGCCGAAAAGGACGGTAACTCCTACCGCATCAACGGCTCGAAGATCTTCATCACCAATGGACAGACCGCCGACCTGGTGATCGTGGTGGCCAAGACCGACAAATCCCAGGGTGCCAAGGGCGTCTCGCTGATCGCGGTCGAGACCGAGGGGGCCGAGGGCTTCCGCCGCGGACGCAACCTCAAGAAGCTGGGCATGAAGGCCAATGACACGGCCGAGCTGTTCTTCGAGGACGTCAAGGTGCCGATGACCAACCTGCTTGGCCCGGAAGAGGGGCAGGGCTTCTACCAGCTGATGAAGCAACTGCCGTGGGAACGCCTGACCATCGGCATCATGGCGCTGGGCGCGATCGACTTCGCCATCGCCGAGACGGTGAAATACGTGCAGGAGCGCAAGGCGTTCGGCCAGCGGGTGATGGATTTCCAGAACACCCGGTTCAAGCTGGCCGAGTGCAAGACCAAGGCCGAGGTGCTGCGCAGTTTCGTCAATGACTGCATCGCCAAGCTCGAGGCCGGGCAGCTGGACGCGGCCACCGCCTCGATGGTGAAATACTGGGGTTCCGAGGTGCAGAACGAGATCATGCACGAATGCCTGCAGTTGTTCGGCGGCTATGGCTTCATGATGGAATACCCGATCGCGCGGCTCTATGCCGATGCGCGGGTGCAGATGATCTATGGCGGCACCAACGAGGTGATGAAGGAACTGATCGCGCGGTCGCTGGACGTCTGACCGGGCGCTCCCGCCCGTCGTCAACGGCCCTTGCGGGCCGTCTCCTCCGGTTGGGCCCGGCCGCGCCCGAGCGGGGCTCGGGCGCGGCGGAGGCGCAATATGTCGTGCTGTTGCCGGATGTCCACCGGCCTGCCAGACTGATCGGTGTGGCATGACCGCCACCCGGAAGGAGGCCCCGTGACCGCATCGAACAAGGACCGGATCCGCGCATTGCTGAAAAGCATAGAAACCGGCGACCCGGCACCGGTCGCGGTGGTCAACGAGGCGAAATACATCCAGCACAACCCGCAGACCCACGAGGGCAGCGAGGGGCTGGTTGTTCTGTTTCAGCGTCTGTCCCGGACCTCTCCGCGGGTGAACGTGGTGCGGGCCTTCGAGGACGGGGAGTTCGTGTTCGCTCACACGGAATATGATTTCTCGCGCCGCAACATCGGGTTCGAGCTGTTCCGCTTTGAAGATGGTCGTGCGGTCGAGCATTGGGACAACATCCAGCCGCGGCAGCGGCCCAACCTGTCCGGGCATAGCATGGTGGACGGACCCACCGAGGCCAGCGATCTTGAGGGGACCGAGGCCAACCGGGCCTTGGTTCGCGCGTTTGTCGAGCGTGTCCTGGTGGGTGGCGATCTGGACGAACTGGAGGAGTTCCTGGATGTCGGATCCTTCACCGAACACAATCCGCGACTGAGCGACGACGTCACTCTGTTGCGGGCGGCGCTGGCAGAGACTCGCGACGGTGCGCGCCGGATCGATTATCTTCGCCTGCACCGCGTGCTGGCACAGGGTGATTTCGTTCTGACCCAGTGCGAAGGCGAGTTCGACGGCGATCCCAGCGCCTTTTACGATCTGTTCCGCGTTGCGGGTGGCAAGATCGTCGAACACTGGGACACGACCGAAAAGATCGCACCGAAGAGCGAATGGAAGAACGACAACGGCAAGTTCTGAGCGGCGGAAGGCTCAGGCCGGTGGCGCCGTCAACTGCCCCTCCAGCCACGCGCGGAACGAGACCAGCGGGGCGGGTTCCGTGCGGTCCTTCGGCCAGACAAGGTAGTAGTCGCCCAGGCTGACCGGCGGGGCGGCGCAGGCCGGAACCAACCGGCCGGCCTCCAACTCGGCCGCGATCAGATAGCTTGGCAGCAACGCCACCCCCAAACCATGGATCGTGGCCTGGATCATGGTCGAGAACTGGTCGAACAGCATACCCTTGATGCCTTCGGCGGGTACGTCTTGCGCGGCGAACCAGCGCTCCCAGGCGTCGGGGCGGGTATCCAGATGCAGCAGCGGCGCCTCGCGCAGCCAATCAATGTCTCGGGCTTTGGCTGGCAGCAGGGCTGGCGCGCAGACCGGCAGAACCTCTTCACGCATGATCCGCAGATAGTTCACCCCGGTCCACTCGCGCTGGCCGAAATGAATGGCCGCATCGAAGGGTTCGGTGCCGAAGTCGAAAGGCTTGAGTCGTGTGCTGAGGTTCATCGTCACTTCGGGGTGGCGCTGCGCGAAATCCTGCAGCCGGGGCGCCAGCCAGTGCATACCGAAGGCGGGCAGGATCGACAGATGCAAAGATCCGCCGGAAGGGTTGGCCTTCAGCTTCAGCGACGCCTGCGCCAGTTGCTGCAGCGCCGCGCGGGCGGCTTCCACGTATTCCTTGCCGGCGGGTGTGAGCTGCAGGCGCATCTGGCTGCGCTGGATCAGCTCGACGCCCAGCTGTTCCTCGACAGCCTTCAATTGGCGGCTGACCGCGCTTTGGGTCAGCGACAGCTCCTCGGCTGCTGCCGAGGCGCTTCCCAGGCGGTCCACGGCTTCGAGCGCGAGCAGGGAGGAGATTGAAGGTAAAAATCGGCGTGGCGCCAGCATATGACCTTTCCTCATATCTTGTGGAGGGAATATCACTGGCATTTTTTCTGCGCCAGATGGAAAAGGGCGAAAACGGCTGCGGGCGTGTGGTGGGTATAATATGACTATTCAGAACAGTTTGAGCGAATTCCGGAGGGCAGGGCGACTCGACGGGATCGAGTTGTCCGAGATCGTCCAGATCTCGGAACGTGCCGCGCAGTTGCGGGCACAGGGCGTGGACGTGATCGCGCTCAGCACCGGCGAGCCCGACTTTCCCACGCCGCCGCATGTGGTCGAGGCCGCGCACAGGGCGGCGCTGGAGGGTCAGACCCGATACACCGCCACGGCGGGAACCCCGGCTCTGCGCGCGGCCATCGCGGTACAGGCCGAGGTCGAGCCTGCGCAGGTCATCGTTTCGACCGGGGCCAAGCAGGTGCTGGCCGGCGCGTTCCTCGCGACGCTCGATCCGGGCGACGAGGTCATCACCACAGCGCCCTTCTGGACCAGCTATGCCGACATGGTGAAACTGGCAGGCGGCGTGCCCATCGTGCTGGATTGCCCGCGCGAACAGAGCTTCAAGCTGACGCCCGAACAGCTTGAGGCCGCGATCACCCCGCGCACCCGCTGGCTGCTGCTGAACACCCCGTCGAACCCGACCGGGGCGGTCTACACCGAGGCAGAACTGCAGGCGCTGGGCGACGTGCTGGAGCGGCACCCGCAGGTCTGGGTGATCTCGGACGAGATCTATCAGCACCTGTCCTATGTGCCCTTCACTCCGTTCGGTCAGGCGGTTCCGGCGCTGGCAGGCCGCACCCTGACGGTGAACGGCGTGTCCAAGGCCTATTCGATGACCGGCTGGCGCATCGGCTGGGGCATCGGCCCCGCGCCGCTGATCAAGGCGATGGCGGCGGTGCAGGGGCAGATCACCTCGGGCGCCTGTTCCATCGCGCAGGCGGCGGCGCTGGCCGCGCTGACCGGCCCGCAAGACCTGCTGGCCGAGCGTCGCGAGGCCATGCGCGGGCGCCGTGATCTGGTTGTGGCGGGCCTGAACGCGGCCGGATTGGACTGCGCAGTGCCCCACGGCGCCTTCTACGTCTTTCCGGAGACGCCCGCCGCGATGCCGTCGGACGCGGAATTCTGCCGTCACCTGCTGGATCATGCGGGCGTTGCGGTGGTGCCGGGGCGGGCCTTTGGCATGCCGGGGCATTTTCGGCTTTCCTTCGCCTATGACACCGATAGCCTGACCGAAGGCTTGCGCCGGATCGCCGACGCAACCGCCAAGATTTGACCTGACCGGGGAAACCAGATGGACCGCGCCCAGATCGTTCACGAAAACTTCCTGACCCGCGTCGCCAATCGCGACCTGCCCGCAGGCGCGCCTCCGCGCCCGGGCCTCAGCGCGCCCGAGGCAGTGTCGCTGTTCCGCGCGCAGGTGCTCAGCCGCGCGCTGGACCGCACCAGCCGCGCGATGCAGAAGGCGGGGCAGGGGTTCTACACTATCGGCTCGTCGGGGCACGAAGGCATGGCCGCCGTGGCTCATGCCCTGCGCCCGACCGACATCGCCTTTCTGCACTACCGCGACGCGGCGTTTCAGATCGCCCGGGCCGAACAGGTGCCTGGTCAGCAGATCGCCTGGGACATGCTGCTGAGCTTTGCCTGCTCCAAAGAAGACCCGACTTCGGGCGGGCGGCACAAGGTGCTGGGCTCCAAGGCGCTGATGATCCCGCCGCAGACCTCGACCATCGCCAGCCACCTGCCCAAGGCGGTGGGCGCGGCCTATGGCCTGGGCGCGGCACGGCGTCACGACCCCGAGCACCGGCAACTGCCCGAGGATGGCATCGCCATGTGTTCCTTCGGGGATGCGTCCGCGAACCACTCCACCGCGCAGGGGGCGATCAACACCGCCGGATGGACCAGCGTGCAGTCGATCCCGCTGCCGCTGCTGTTCGTGTGCGAGGACAACGGCATCGGCATCTCGGTCAAGACGCCCAAGGGCTGGATTCAGGCCTCGATGGAGCATCGCCCGGGCATCAGGTATTTCCAGGCCAACGGGCTGGACATCTATCAAACCTTCGCGGTGGCGCAGCAGGCGGCCGAATACGTCCGCACCCGGCGCAAACCGGCCTTCTTGCACCTGAAAACCGTGCGCCTTTACGGCCATGCGGGGGCGGATGTGCCCACCACCTATCTCAGCCGCGCCGAAGTCGAGGCCGACGAGGCCAATGACCCGCTGCTGCATTCGGTGCGTCTGCTGGATCAGGCCGGGGCGCTGTCGCCCGGTCAGGCGCTGAAGATCTATGAACAGACCTGCGCCCGCACAGACCGCATCGCGGCCGAGGCCGCCACGCGCCCGCATCTGGCGAACGCCGCCGAAGTCGCGGCCAGCCTGATCCCGCCCAAGCGCCCCTGCAAACCCACCAACGGCCCCAGCGCCGAGGACCGCGCGGCCGCCTTCGGCAGCGACCTGCGCGCGATGGACGACCCGCAGCCGATGGCGCGTCTGATCAACTGGGCGCTGACCGACCTGATGCTGGAACATGGCGAGCTCGTCTGCATGGGTGAGGACGTGGGCCGCAAGGGCGGCGTCTATGGCGTGACGCAGAAGCTGCAGGCGCGCTTCGGCCCCGACCGGGTGATCGACACGCTGCTGGACGAACAGTCCATCCTTGGCCTTGCCATCGGCATGGCCCACAACGGCTTTGTCCCGATCCCCGAGATCCAGTTCCTTGCCTATCTGCACAATGCCGAGGACCAGATCCGGGGCGAGGCCGCCACGCTGCCCTTCTTCTCGAACGGGCAGTTCACCAACCCGATGGTCGTGCGGATCGCAGGGCTGGGGTACCAGAAGGGCTTTGGCGGCCATTTCCACAATGACAACTCGCTGGCCGTGCTGCGCGACATTCCGGGCGTCATCATCGCCTGCCCCTCGACCGGGGCGGATGCGGCGCGGATGCTGCGCGAATGCGTGCGGCTTGCGCGCGAGGAACAGCGGGTGGTGGTGTTCCTCGAGCCCATCGCGCTCTACCCGATGCGCGACCTGCTCGAGGCGCAAGACGGTGCGTGGATGACCCGCTATCCCGCCCCCGGTGAACGGATCGCGCTGGGCGAGGTGGGCGTGCATGGCGACGGCACCGATCTGGCGATCGTGACCTATGGCAATGGCCACTACCTGTCGAAACAGGCGCTGCCCGAGTTGCAGGCCGCCGGGTTGAGTACCCGCATCATCGACCTGCGCTGGCTGGCGCCGCTGCCGGAACAGGCGCTGCTGGACGTCACCAAGAACTGCAAGCACGTCCTGATCGTCGATGAATGCCGCCGCACCGGCAGCCAGTCCGAGGCGCTGATGACGCTTTTTGCCGAACGGACCGATCTGCCCACCGCCCGCGTGGTGGCCGAGGATTGCTTCATCGCCACCGGCCCCGCCTACGCCGCGCCGCTGCCCTCGCGCGAGGGGATCGTGGCCGCCGCCCTGACCCTGACCGGAGCCAAGAAATGACCCGCACCGCCGTCGTGATCTGCCCCGGCCGGGGCACCTACAACAAGCCCGAGTTGGGCTATCTGCACCGCCACCACGCGGGCCGCATGGATCTGTTCCGCGAATTCGACGCCATCCGCGCCGAAACGGACCAAGAGGCGGTGACAGCGCTGGACGGTGCGTCGCGCTTCTCGGTTGCCAAGTATTCCCGCGGCGACGTGGCCTCGCCCCTGATCTATGCCGCGTCGCTGGCCGATGCGCAGGCGCGGGCCGGGGATATCGAGGTGGTGGCTGTCACCGGAAACTCGATGGGCTGGTATATCGCGCTGGCCGCCTCGGGGGCGCTGTCGCCGGAAAACGGGTTCCGGGTAGTCAACACCATGGGCACGCTGATGCAGACCCACCTGATCGGCGGGCAGCTGGTCTATCCCTTCACCGGCGACGACTGGCGCGACGACCCGGCCCGCAAGGCCGAGCTTCTGGCCGAGGTGGCGCGTATCGACGCCCTGCCGGAGCATGACCTCGCCCTGTCGATCGACCTGGGCGGGATGCTGGTACTGGCCGGCAACGAGGCCGGGCTGAGGGCGTTCGAGGCCGCGCAGCCCGTGGTGCAGGAGCGGTTCCCGATGCGGCTGGCCAATCACGCGGCCTTTCACACCTCCCTTCAGGCCCCCGTGGCGCAGGAGGGCCGCCGCCAACTGCCTGCTACGCTGTTCACCCAGCCCGATCTGCCGATGATCGACGGGCGCGGCAAGATCTGGTGGCCGGGGGCCACCGACACGGGCGCGCTGTGGGATTACACGCTGGGCCATCAGGTGATCGAGACCTACGACTTCACCCGCGCGGTGCAGACTGCCGCCCGCGAATTCGCGCCCGACCTGTTCATCGTGACCGGCCCGGGTGCCACGCTGGGCGGTGCGGTGGCGCAGTCGCTGGTGCTGGCCAACTGGCGCGGCATGTCCGACAAGGAGAGCTTTCAGGCCCTGCAGGCCCAGGACCCCTTCCTGATCGCGCTGGGGCGCGAGGATCAAAGACATCTTGCCATCGGCTGAGCCCTCGGGAAATCTGCGCGCGCATTCAAGGACATCCCGCCCATGACCACCGACCCGGAAATCAGCCTGTGGACCAAGACCAGCCGCGAGCGGGTGGATGCCCCGCCCCTGACCGGGTCTGCCACGGTGGACCTTGCCGTGATCGGCGGCGGTTATACGGGCTGTTCGGCGGCGCTGCACGCGGCGCAGGCGGGGGCCTCGGTCTGCCTGCTCGAGGCGTTTGAGGTCGGCCATGGCGGGTCGGGCCGCAATGTCGGGCTGGCCAATGCCGGGCTGTGGCTGCCTCCGGACGAGATCCGCGCCCATCTGGGCCGCGAGGCCGGCGACCGCCTGATCGCCCTGCTGGCGCAGGCCCCGGCCGAGGTGTTCCGGCTGATCCACGACCACGCCATCGGTTGCGAGCCGGTGCAGGCCGGAACCCTGCACCTGGCTCATTCGCCCATGGGGCTTCGCGACCTGCAGACCCGCCACCAACAACTGTCGGCCGATGGCGCTCCGGTCGAGCTGTTGTCCGCGCAGGAAACCGCCCGGCGCACCGGCAGCACCGCCTTTCACGGCGCCATTTTCGACCCGCGCGCCGGAACGATCCAGCCGCTGGCCTATGTGCAGGGTCTCGCCCGCGCGGCGCAGAAGGCCGGGGCTGCGATCCACGCCAACAGCCCGGTGCAGGCCCTGCACCACGATGGCGACGTCTGGCATCTGGGCACTCCGCAGGGTTCGGTGCGCGCCAAGGCGCTGATCCAGGCCACCAACGCCTATCACGCGGGGCTGCCCGACACCCGACAGGCCTATGTGCCGGTCTACTACTTTCAATACGCCACCGACCCGCTGCCCGAGGCCATCCGCGCCACCCTGCTGCCGGGGGGCGAGGGGTGCTGGGATACCGGGCTGATCATGACCTCGTTCCGCATGGATCAGACCGGGCGACTGGTGATCGGGGCGATGGGCGATCTGGGCCACGCGGGCAGTTTCGCCCATCGCGGCTGGATCACGCGGAAACTGGGGCAGATCTTCCCTGCGCTGGCCGAACAACCGCTGAAGGACGGCTGGCACGGGCGCATCGCCATGACCTCGGACCATATCCCGAAGCTGGTGCAGATCGGGCCGAACGCGCTGTCGGCGCATGGCTATTCCGGGCGCGGGATCGGGCCGGGCACGGTGTTCGGCCGTATGATGGCCGACAGCCTGCTGTCGGGCGACCCCGCCCGCCTGCCGCTGCCGCCGGTGCAGGCCCATAGCGAAAGCTGGACAGGCCTGCGCCGCGCCTTCTTTGAAACCGGCGCGGCGCTGACGCATCTGGTCAAGGCGCGGGTCTGACCGGTCAGACCGAGCGGGTGATGCCGCCATCCACCCGGATGTTCTGCCCGGTGACATACCCGCCGCCTTCGGAGGCCAGGAACGCGATGACCGAGGCGATCTCGTCATAGCTGCGCCCGTAGCGGCCCATGGGGATTTTGGCCTTGAACTCTTCCTTTTCCGGCAGGCTGTCGATGAAGCCGGGCAGGACGTTGTTCATGCGGATGTTCTCGGCGGCATACCTGTCGGCGAACAGCTTGGTGAACGCCGCCAGCCCGGCCCGGAACACGCCCGAGGTCGGAAAGACCGGGTCCGGCTCGAAGGCCGCGAAGGTCGAGATGTTGATGATCGACCCGCCGCCCTGCGCCTGCATGATCGGTGTGACCAGCCGGGTGGGGCGTACGGCGTTCAGGAAATAGACCTCCATCCCCTGATGCCAGTCCTCGTCGGTCAGCTCCAGCACCGGTGCGCGGGGGCCGTGGCCGGCCGAGTTCACCAGCACGTCGATCCGCCCCCAATGCGCCATCGCCGCATCCACCAGCCTCTGCAGGTCGTCATTCGACTGGTTCGAGCCGGTCACGCCCACGCCGCCCAGCTCGGCCGCCAGCGCCTCGCCCTTGCCGGACGAGGACAGGATGCCCACCTGGAACCCGTCCGCCGCCAGCCGCCGCGCCGCGTCCGCGCCCATGCCGCTGCCGCCGGCGGTGATCAGAGCCACTTTGTTGGTCATCGCGAGCCTCCCTGCAAACTGACCCAGTCAGATTTGATCGGAAAGAACACCGTGATCAATCGGAATTCGGAAGCACCGTGTCGCTCGGTACGGCAGCGGCAATCGCCGCGATCCGCCCGCGCAGCCAGCGATGGGCGGGATCGTTGGCGAACCGCTGGTGCCAGACCATGTAGATCGACACCGGCTGACAATCGAAGGGCAAGGGCGCACAGTCCAGCGCCGCCAAAGGCCCTTGTTTCATCAGCGCCGTGTCGGTCGAGATCAGGTCGCTGCCCTTCACGAAGGCCGGGATCGCGTCGAAATGCGGCAGGGTCACGGTAGGCGGGCGGATCTGGCTCTGATCCACGCCGCGCATCACCGCCCGTGCGTTGCGCCCATCGGGAAACCGCACCTCGACATGGTCCGAGGCGCAATAGGCGGCCCAGTCGGCGGGCGGGTCGCGCCGCTCGGCATCGTAGAACACCATCAGGGGGCTGCTCACCAGCCGCTTCTGAAGGATGTCGGGGCCGTCCGGGGGCAGCGGAGTCAGCATCAACTGGCACCGGTCGCTGCGCAGCAGGTCCGGGTGCGGCACTCCCGACGGGATGAACTCGAACCGCAACCGTACGCCTTCGGCCCGCGCCGCGCGCAGCAGGTCGGGAAAGATCAACTCGCGCGGCATGTCGTTGGCCGCGATGCGGATGTTCATGTCCTCGGACAGCGGGTCGAACGGGCGCTCCTCGGTCAGCGCACGCAGCCCATCAAGGACGGCCTGAACCGGGTCTTTCAGCGACAGGGCGCGTTCGGTCGGAGTCAGCCCCTGACCCGCGCGCACGAACAGCGGGTCGCCCAGCACCTGCCGCAGCTTGGCCAGCGTGTGGCTGATGGCCGATTGCGTGACGCCCAGCCGGTCGGCGGCCTTCGAGACCGAGTTTTCCTCGAGGATCGTCAGGAAGGTGCGCAGAACCTTGCCGTCCAGATCGGTGAAATCGATTTTCTTCATACCGTTTATGATCTGCCATGAATGGTATTGCTGTTCATGCCGCGCTAGGGGAAGCTTGGCAACAGGAGGCACGCGATGGGCATCCGCTTTTTCTCGGACAGGAACCGGCCCGTTCACATGGGCCCTTACCCGCTCGAGCGGCTGCGGCGGCAGGATGCGCTGCCCGATCTGGCGGCGCTGGCGCCGATGCCGGAGCTGAGTTTCGACCGCCCCGAGCAGCCGCACAGCATCGTCAACGCGATGGGTGAGTTTCAGGCGATGCTGGACACCATCCGCGATGGCTTCGTCAATCCGGCCCGAGCCGAGATGCCCCCGGACCCGGTCGAACGGGCCAACCACCTGAAGGCGTTCGGCTATTTCAACGATGCCTCGATGATGGGCTGCGGACCTCTGCCGTCGCAGGCGCTGCTGGATCAGCCCCGGCGCAACCCCGATATCGACCGCCTGGCCCATGCGCTGCAGACCCGGCAGACGAAGACCCTCGCCTCGGGGATCGACGTGATCATGGCCGATTTGCGCGACAGCGTGGCCGCCCAGCCGGGGCCGATCACCGCCCACCGCCATGCCATCGTGTTCCTGTACGAACATCACCGTGACCCTGACCCGGCCGAGCCCGGCGCCGAATGGATCATGGATGCGCAGGACCACCGCGCCTGCCTGCTGGCCACCGAAAACGCGGTGGTGATCGCCAACTACATCCGGCTTCTGGGGTTCGATGCGCGGGCGCATTCGGTGATGTCCTCGGACGTGGACCTGCCGCGCCTTGCTGCCGCCGCCGGGCTGGTCTGGGCCGAGGATGGCACCGCCGTGGCCCCCTGGCTGGGGCGTCGGTTCGGTCTGGCCGCCGTGACCACCGAGATGGAAATCGCCCATGATCGCCCGCTGGCCCCGCGCGACCGGCAGCCGTGGTTCAGAACCCAGGGCCCCGCATGGTGGCTGGGCGCGGGCTTTGCCAAAAGCGCGCTGAACCGCGACCCTTTCGCCCGCCGCCGCTATGTCGATGGCGCGCACCCGTTCGAGACGCTCAAACGCGTGGACAGCCCGACCACCTATATCGACGAGGCGAACGTGGCCCGCGTGCCCAAACGCGCCGACATGTTCGCGCGGGCGCAGTTCGGCGACATGGGCAAGACGCTGCAGGATGCGGCGAAAGGCGGGCATTACGTCCGAAAATCCGCGCCCAGCTTTGCGCAACGGCGCGCGCTGGGGGCGTTCGTCCTGCTGCAGGACGGCGACAGCACCGAAGTCGCCAGACCCACCGATGCCGAGCGCAACGCGGCGAACATCAAGGCGGCCAGTTATTTCCTGGGCGTCGATGCCGTGGGTCTCAGCCGGTGCCCGGATTGGACGTGGTATTCCCATGACGCCGCCGGGCACGAGATCGACCCGCCGCACGATCAGGCGATCAGCATGATCATCGACCAGGGCTATGAGACGATGGAGGGCGCCTCGGGCGATGACTGGATCAGCGTCGCCCAGTCGATGCGCGCCTATCTGCGGTTCTCGCTGCTGGGCGGGGTGCTGGCCCGTCAGATCCGCAACCTGGGCTACAAGGCCAAGGCGCATACGGTGATGGATGGCGAGGTGCTGCAGCCGCCGCTTCTGCTGCTGTCGGGTCTGGGCGAGGTGAGCCGCATCGGCGAGGTGATCCTGAACCCGTTCCTTGGCCCGCGCCTGAAATCCGGCGTTGTGACCACCGACATGCCCATGACCCATGACAAGCCGATTGATTTTGGCCTGCAGCGGTTCTGCGAGGCCTGCAACAAATGCGCCCGCGAATGCCCGTCGGGGGCGATCACCGCCGGGCCCAAGCTGATGTTCAACGGCTACGAGATCTGGAAATCCGACAGCCAGAAATGCGCCACCTACCGGATCACCACGCCGGGCGGGGCGATGTGCGGGCGCTGCATGAAGACCTGCCCCTGGAACCTGGAGGGCCTGTTCGCCGAACGCCCGTTCCGCTGGGCCGCGATGACCATTCCCGCTGCTGCGCCTGCACTGGCGAAACTGGACGATGCGCTGGGCAATGGCGGGCTGAACGACACCAAGAAATGGTGGTGGGATCTGGAGCTGCAGCCCGACGGCGCCTATCGGCCCACCGTGCACCCGCTGAACCGGCGCGGCCTGCAAAAGGATCTGAACCTGAAATACGAGGATCAGACGCTGGCCGTCTATCCCGCCCCGCTTGCGCCGCATCCGTGGCCCTATCCCTTTGCGATGGACCGCGAGGCCGGGATCGCCGCCTATCAGGCCATGGTCACGGCCAAGGAATACAAGGCCCGGCTGGCCGCGGGGGACATGTCTGTCATCCACCGCTATCAGGTCGCGGGCGATGCGCCGGTGATGCAGTTGGTGCTGTCCAAGGTCGAGAAGATGACGGCGGATGTCGCCAAGTACGAGTTTTCCGCCCCGGACGGAGCGCCCCTGCCGGACTGGACGGCCGGCGCGCATCTGGATGTGCTGGTGGCGCCGGAATTCCTGCGGCAATACTCGATGTCCGGCGATCCGGCCGACCGCATGACCTATCAGATCGGGGTCTTGCGCGAGGATCAGGGCCGTGGCGGATCGGCCCTGCTGCACCGGATCTTCACGCCGGGCCGCAAGGTGTTCGTGTCAAAGCCGATCAACCATTTCGAACTGGACGAGACCGCCACCCGCACCCTGCTGATGGGCGGCGGCATCGGCATCACCCCGATGATCGCCTTCGCCCATCGCCTGCACGCGCTGGGTCGCGATTTCGATCTGCACTATTCCGTCCCGTCACGGGAAAAGGCCGGGTATCTGGCCGATCTGGCCGCCGCGCCCTGGGCGGACCGGGTGCATCTGCATGTCTCGGACGAAGGCACCCGCGCCGATCTGGACGCGATCCTGGCGGGCTATCTCGACGGCTGGCATGTCTATACCTGTGGCCCGGACCGTTACATGGAGGCGGTGATGCAGGCGGCCGAACGTCAGGGCTGGCCCGAAGAGGCCCGGCATCTGGAGTATTTCTCGGTCCCCGAGCAGCCCGAATACGAAAACCACCCGTTCACCCTGCGGCTGGCGCGGTCGGGGCGTGACCTGCTGGTGCCCGCCGACAAGGACGCGGCGCAGGTGCTGAATGCCGCCGGTATCCATGTGGACGTGAAATGCGCCGACGGCTTCTGCGGCGTGTGCAAATGCGGGCTGATCGCGGGCGAGGTCGAGCATCGCGATTTCGTTCTGTCGCGCAAGCAACGGGAATCGGCGCTGATTCTGTGCCAGAGCCGCGCGACTGAGTCGGGCGGGGTGATAGAGATCGACCTCTGATCCCGGTCGGAAAGCGACATTTTCGGGTGGAAAAATAGGTCGCGCGGGTCATGGACGCCGCCGCGCGGCTGCACTAACGTCGCCCCGAACCCAGTGAACCCTGACCAACAGGCGCGAGGTGCAATCATGCAATATCACCGCCCCGCCAGCTTTCCCGAAGCCTCGGCGCTGGCTGCAAACGCAACGGGCATCACGCGGTTTCTGGCCGGCGGCACCGACGTTCTGGTGCAGTTGCGGTCCGAGATCGTGACCCCCGACACCCTGATCGACATCAAGGCCATCGACGGCGTCCGCGCCATCACCCGCAATGCCGATGGCGGCTGGACGCTGGGCGTGGCCGTCACCGGTGCCGAGATGAGCGAGCACCCCGAGCTGGGCTGCGACTGGCCCGGCGTGGTCGAGGCGATGGACCTGATCGGCTCGACCCAGATCCAGGGCCGCGCCACGCTGACGGGCAACCTGTGCAACGGCTCGCCCGCCGCCGATTCCGTTCCGGCCATGGTGGCTGCGGGCGTGACGGCAACAGTGACCGGCCCCACAGGCGATCGGGTCGTGGCGGTCGAGGACATCCCGACCGGCCCCGGCAAGACGTCGCTGGCGCAGGGAGAGCTGATCTCGGCCCTGCATATCCCGGCGCGCGGCGAGAATGGCGGCGACGCCTATCTGCGCTTCATTCCGCGCACCGAGATGGACATCGCCGTGGTCGGCGTGGGCGTGAACCTGCGCGTCGATGGCGATACGATCACCGAGGCCCGCGTTGCGCTGGGGGCCGTGGCCCCGACCGTCCTGCTGGTCCAGGACTGCGCCAAGGCGCTGATCGGCACCACGCTGGACGATGCCGCGCTGGCGGCGCTGGCCGCTGCGGCCTCGGCCGCCTGCAAACCCATCGACGACAAGCGCGGCACGATCGAATTCCGCACCGAAGTGGCGGGCGTTCTGGCCAGACGCGCCGCAAAGATCGCCTATGCCCGCGCCAAGGGAGAAGCCGCATGAGCAAGCATCACGTCACCACCACCGTCAACGGCGACACGGTCGAATACCTGTGCGACGCGCGCGAAACCCTTCTGGACTGTCTGCGCGACAAGCTGAATCTGACAGGGGCCAAGGAAGGCTGCGGCACCGGCGATTGCGGGGCCTGTTCGGTCACGCTGGACGGGCGCCTGGTCTGCTCCTGCCTGGTTCTGGGGGTCGAGGCAGAGGGCAGGCAGATCGAAACCATCGAAGGCATGGCCGAGGGAGAAACCCTGCACCCGTTGCAGCGCAAGTTCATCGACCATGCCGCGCTGCAATGCGGGGTCTGCACACCGGGCGTTCTGGTCGCGGCCAAGGCGCTGCTGGAAAAGAACCCCGACCCGACCGAGGAAGAGGCCCGCTATTGGCTGGCCGGCAACCTGTGCCGCTGCACGGGCTATGACAAGATCATCCGCGCCGTCCTGGATACGGCCGCCGAGCTGCGGGAGGCTTCGTAATGGCACTCGACGATCGCAAGTCGCATTTCACCTTCGTGGGCACCCGCCCGAACCGCCCCGACGGGCTGGACAAGGTCACAGGCCGTGCCCGGTTCGGGGCTGACGTGACCGCGCCGGGCATGCTGTTCGGCGCCATCCTGCGCTCGCCCCACGCCCATGCGCGGATCGTCCGGATCGACACCTCGAAGGCCGAGACGCTCAAGGACGTTAAGGCCGTGGTCACTCGCGCCGATTTCGCCGATGTCCCGTTCAAGCCGGGGCTTGAGGGCGAGTTCTGGAACGTTCTGGAAAACGTCATGGCCGGGGAAAAGGCGCTCTATGACGGGCATGCGGTGGCGGCGGTTGCGGCCAGTTCGGCGCTGGCGGCGCGGGATGCGCTCAAGCTGATCGAGGTTGAATACGAGGTGCTGCCCCATGTCACCGACGTGGACAAGGCGATGGCGCCTGACGCGCCGGTGATCCGCGAGGGCGCGGCCGATTATTCGGTGCCCGAGGGGATGCACCCCAACGTGGTGCGCTATCACGAAAGCGGGCATGGCGATGTCGAGGCGGGCTTTGCCGAGGCCGATCTGGTGATCGAGGATCACTTCGTCACCGAGGCCACCCACCAGGGATATATCGAGCCGCACGCCTGCCTTGCCTCGCTGGGCGCTGACGGCAAGGGCGATCTGTGGTGCTGCACTCAGGGCCACTGGATCGTGCAGAAGACCTGCGCCGCGCTGCTGGGGATCGAAACCGCGCAGCTGCGCGTGACCGCATCCGAGATTGGCGGCGGGTTCGGCGGCAAGACCACCGTGTTCATCGAACCGGTGGCACTGGCGCTGTCGCGCAAGGCCAACCGTCCGGTCAAGATCGTGATGTCCCGGTCCGAGGTTCTGCGGGCCACCGGGCCGACCGCCTCGGCCTCGATGGACGTCAAGATCGGCATGAAGAAGGACGGCACCATCACCGCGGCCCAGGGCGTGTTCCGCCTGCAGGGCGGTGCCTTTCCGGGTGCACCGGGCGACATGACGGCGATGTGCGCCTTTGCGCCCTACAACCTGACCAACGTGCGCCAGGTGGGGTATGACGTGATGTCCAACCGCCCGAAACAGGCCGCCTATCGCGCGCCGGGCGCGCCGATGGGGGCGTTTGCGGTGGAGTCCGTCATCGACGAGCTGTGCAAGACGCTGGGCCTCGACCCGATCGAGGTGCGCCTGAAAAACGCCGCACGCGAGGGCACCAAGGCCAGCTATGGCCCCACCTATGACCGGATCGGCCTGGTCGAGACGCTCGAGGCCGCCAAGGCCCACCCGCACTATTCCGCGCCGCTGAAGCCGGGGCAGGGGCGGGGCATCGCCTGCGGGTTCTGGTTCAACCACGGGGGCGAAACGTCGGTGTCGCTGGCCCTGTCCGAGGACGGCTCGGCCCAGCTGATGGTCGGCACGCCCGATATCGGCGGCTCGCGCGCGTCGATGGCGCTGATGGCGGCCGAGGTGCTGGGCATCCCGTACGAGAACATCCGCGTGACCATCGCCGACACCGCCACGCTGGGCTACAACGACGTGTCGCACGGCTCGCGCGTGACCTATGCCAGCGGTCTGGCCACGATCAAGGCGGCGCAGCACGCGGTCGAGAAACTGTGCGAACGCGCGGCGGCCAAATGGGGCATCCCGGTGGACGCGGTGAAATGGGAAAACGGCTGCGCGGTGCCATCCGGCCCCAACGCGGGCGATTTCGACTCGCTGCCGCTGGCCGAGATCACCGCCGACATGGGGCGCACCGGAGGCCCGATCTCGGGCCATTTCGAGGCCACGCCCGAGGGCGCCGGTGTGTCCTTTGGCACCCATATCGTCGATGCCGAGGTCGATCCCGAAACCGGCAGGACGACCATCACCCGCTATACGGTCATCCAGGACGCGGGCAAGGCGATCCATCCTGCTTATGTCGAGGGCCAGTACCAGGGCGGTGCGGCGCAGGGCATCGGCTGGGCGCTGAACGAGGAATACATCTATGGCGAGGACGGCCGGCTGCAGAACCCGGTGTTCCTCGACTATCGCATCCCGGTGGCCAGCGACCTGCCGATGATCGACACGGTGATCGTCGAGGTGCCCAACCCCGGCCACCCGTTCGGCGTGCGCGGTGTGGGCGAAACCGGCATCGTGCCGCCGCTGGCGGCGATTGCAAACGCGGTGTCCAATGCGGCGGGAGTCAGGTTGCGGCAATTGCCGATGTCGCCGCCGCGCGTTCTGGCGGCGTTGAAGGACAATGGTTGAGGTCCATCTCTGGTCCGGCCTCCGGTCGCTGACCGGGGGCCGGCAGGTGGTTGAAGTCGAGGCTTCAACCACAGGCGAATTGTTAAAGGCTCTTGTCCGCGCCTATCCCGAACTGCAGGGCCCCATCGACGCCGGCGTTTCCATAGCAATCGACGGGCGGATCATTGCCAGTGGGCTTACGGAACCCGTTCCCGAGGGCAGCGAAGTCTATCTGATGCAAAGGCTTCGAGGCGGCTGACTCTGTACCTTCGGGGTCTTGGTACTGGAGGAGGGCCTCGAACCAGCGACGCACGGTCCATGAGTGTCCCTCAGATGGTCGGAGCGAAGCCCTCGGACTCTCATTTGCATCGTTGCCAAGACTGTTCGGGTGGCGCCGATGCGGCGTTGTTCCGGCGCTGCCGAAAGCCTGTGTGGGTTCAGGGTTGGCGGCGCGAACGCCCTACGGTGTCCGGCCCGTGGCCGCGTCTTGCATCGTTTCGAAAACGCCCCGGCGTTTCACCTGTCCATCGCTTGACCGAGCGGGTCAGGGCGGCTTGGTGTGAATAGCCCAGTTCCTTCGCCAGTTCTTTCAGAACCGGCGCGTCTTGGCTGCGCAGGCGGGCGATTGCCCATTCCGCCCGCGTTCGGTCGACGATTTCCGAGAGCGTTGTGCCCTCGTCCTTCAGGCGTCGTCGCAGGGTGCGGGCGCTCACTCCGGCGGCGTTCGCGATCCGCTCGATCGAGGCGGATGTGAAGGGCAGCATGCTCGTAACGAGTGCGCCGATGCTTTCGGACAGCGTTTCTCCGGCCCGGATCGGCTTCCAATCCGTATCGGCTTCGTGATCTTCGATGCCTCCAGTTGCAATGGACATGATCCGATCCGCAACTTCATCGGGAATATCGACCTGCAATGGCTGCCCGGATGCCGCAATCAGCTTGTCGCCAAGCCACGGTCTGAGATGGGAAAGCCCGGCCTCGGGATGCGCGCTCATGACGACTCTGCTCAGAGTCCGGTTCGACGCGCCGGATGCTTGGCAGATCCCTTCGACGAGGGCTGCGACATATTGCTGGACGTGGTGGCGCGCCTCGGGATCTCCGATGCTCATTGCCCAGCCATCCCCGACCCGCACGAAGCCGTCGCAATCGCGCACGATAAAGATCTCGTGGGTGCAATGGCGTGACATGTTTCGGGCAATGCTGTAAAGCCCCGCGCGCACCGTCGGGCCGGCAAGGCCCAAGCGTCCAATCGGACCGATTTCATAGATGCCCCGCTCACTGGCGATCCGGAGCGGAGCATCCGGCCCCACGGCCCGCGCGATCTCGACCAGAAGGCGCACGGCCCCGCGAAGCGGGATCAGCAGAAGCGGCCGGTGTTCCGGCACCCATTCCAACCCCGCGCGTTCGAGAAACGGACTTGGGTCGATACCCATTTGGGACAACCATCGCCGCATTGGCGCAATGGCCGCTGCACGGATAAGGGGAACTGTGCGCGAGACTGGCATGCTCTGAGCCTAACCGAAGCCCACGGTGGCCCCAAATGTTAAATCCGGCCTTCTGAATTGATCTGAATCAAGCGACCAGCATCAAAGAAACGCGAGGCTTCCTACATTTCCCATGTATGGCGTCGGGATGCGCATGTTGGGCGTCCATACGCGGCACTTGGGCCATGGGCCATTGCTCAAGAGGAGGTGTTCAATGCAGCCGATACTTCATACTGTCACGGCCATCGTAGTGGGAGGTGTCCTGTCATTGCCTCTGGCGGTGGGTGCCCTGGCAGAAACGGCCAAGGGTGCGCCCGGGGCCACTACGACGATCGATGGGCGGCAATTGCCCCCGCCGCCACCGCCCTTTGGCGGATTGATCGAGCGGCAGGCGACCAAATCCACGCCGTGGTGGCCGCCACAGGTTGTGCCGCCTGAAGGCGCGCCGAACGTTTTGTTGATCATCACCGACGATGCGGGCTTTGGGGTGCCGAGCACCTTCGGCGGGGTGATACCGACCAGGACCATGGACAAGCTTGCGGCAGAGGGTCTGCGGTTCACCTCCATCCATTCAACCGCACTCTGCTCGCCCACCCGCGCCGCGCTCATCACCGGGCGGAACCACCACTCAGTGGGCTTCGGCGTGATCTCTGAACAGTCAACGGGGTTCCCAGGGTACAATTCGATCATTACCGAGGACATGGCTACCATCGGGCGGATTCTGCGCGACAATGGTTACAACACATCGTGGTTCGGCAAGAATCACAACGTACCGGCCTTTCAGGCCAGCCAATCCGGGCCGTTCAACCAATGGCCGACGGGGCTTGGCTTCGAGTATTTCTACGGCTTCGTCGGCGGTGACGCCAACCAGTGGCAGCCGAACTTGTTCCGCAACACCACCCAGATCTACCCGTTCGACGGTGATCCCGATTGGAACCTGATCACAGGAACGGCCGACGACGCCATCGCCTGGATCACCGACATGCACCAGATTGCGCCGGACAAGCCCTTCTTCGTCAAATACGCGCCGGGCGCGACCCATGCACCGCACCACCCGACAAGGGAATGGGTCGAGAAGATCGAGGCGATGAACCTCTTCGACGGCGGCTATGAGGCGCTGCGCGAGACCATATTCGAGAATCAGAAGAAACTCGGTCTGGTGCCCGAAGACGCCACGCTTACGCCCTGGCCAGAAGACAAGATCAGGAAGTGGGAGCAACTGTCGGACGACGAGAAGAAGCTGTTCATCCGGCAGGTCGAGGTCTTTGCCGCATATGCCGCCTACAGCGATCACGAAATCGGCCGGGTGATCGACGCAATCGACGCGCTCGGCGAACTCGACGACACGCTGGTGATCTACATCAACGGCGACAACGGCACTTCGGCCGAGGGCGGCCCCGTCGGCACGCCGAACGAAGTGGCGTGGTTCAACGGCGTCGCCGAGATGCCGATTGAGACCCAGATGAACTGGTACGATGTCTGGGGCACCGAGGAGACCTACAACCACATGTCCGCCGGATGGTCCTGGGCCTTCGACACGCCGTTCGACTATTTCAAGCAGAACGCCAACCGCCTGGGCGGTGTGCGTCAAAACATGGTCGTCGCCTGGCCGAACGGCATCACCGACAAGGGCGGCAAGCGCGACCAGTTCCTGCACGTGATCGACGTGGTGCCCACGATCCTCGACGTGGCCGGCATCGATGCGCCCTTGGAGGTCGACGGCATCCTGCAGCATCCGATCGAGGGGGCAAGTTTCGCTTACCTCTTTGACAAGGCCAACGCGGATGCGCCAGCGCCGCGTGATACCCAGTACTTCGAGATGATGGGCCAGTGGGCGCTCTACCACGACGGCTGGATGCTGGCGACCAAGGTGAATCGCATGCCGTGGGAAACCCCCGGCACACCGAACCCCGATCCGCTCAACAACCAGGTTCTGGAACTTTATGACCTGACGACGGACATGAACCAGCAAAAGAACGTGGCAGCGGACAATCCCGACAAGGTCGAGGAACTCAAGGAGCTTTTCATTGCGGAAGCAACGAAATACCAAGTGTTCCCGTTGGATGCGTCCGTGACGTCCCGCCTCGCACAGCCGCGGCCCAACATCACGGCAGGCCGCACCGAGTTCGTCTATACCCGTCCGATGACCGGGCTTCCACAGGGTGACTCACCGAGTATCCTGAACTCGTCCTACACCTTCACGGCCGAGATCGAGGTGCCCGAGGGCGGGGCAGAGGGTATGATCGTGACGTCGGGCGGGCGGTTTGCCGGTTACGGGTTTTATTTGAAGAACGGCATACCAGTCTTCACCTGGAACATGCTGAATCTGGAGCGGATCCGGTGGGAAGGTTCCGATGCGCTTCCGCCCGGAAAGCACACCATCGAGTTCGACTTCCAGTACGACGGGCTCGGGGCCGGTACCCTTGCCTATGGCAGCACCAGCGGTCTTGGCCGGGGCGGCACCGGCACGCTGAAAGTCAACGGCCAAGTAATCGACACCAAGGAGATGAAGAACACGATCCCGACAATCCTGCAATGGGACGAGAGCTTTGACATCGGCTCCGACACGCTCACAGGCGTCTACGACACCGACTACAAGCCCCCGTTCCCCCTGACCGCCACGCTCGAAAGGCTGACGATCAAAGTCGATCGACCGCAGCTCGGTGAAGCGGACATCAGGAAGCTGGAAGCTGCGCGGCAAAGTGCAAGCGACTAGGCAAACGCCGGGCAAAGGATGAGGTCTTTTGTCCGGTTCATGGCCATCAATCCGGCAAGTCTCTACGGGCAGCAACGGTAGGCGAACGAGATGAACCTGGTTCGTGTCAGTGGACGTGGTGCAATTCCATCGACGCTGCCAGTGCAATCCGGGTAGCCGTCGAGGTGTATGGTCGAGGTTCAGGACCGCTTGAGCGCCTTGGTTTCGGAGCGTTCAAAGAAGTTGGGGGTTGGTGGTAGCGGAGGAGGGACTTGAACCCCCGACACGCGGATTATGATTCCGCTGCTCTAACCAACTGAGCTACTCCGCCACGAGTGAGAGGCGATTTAAGGGAGGGGGCAGGGAGGGTCAAGAGGGAAAAGCACGAACACGGCGGGGAATGCGCGTGCCGGAATTCGGCGCGCCAGGGGGCCTTTGCGCGGGTTCAAGCCGTGGCCGGAAGCGCGGCGACACGACGGATGAAATCGGCGCATTCCTCGGGCGCGGTGATCGGAACCATGTGGCCTCGTGCATCGAGTTGTTCGTAGGACAGGCCATGCGTCACCATCGGCGCGCCGTGGTCCAGAGGGGACAGGATCGCGTCGTCCGCCCCGAACAGCACCCCGCCGGGAACCCGCAATTGGCCATAGCGCGCAGACAGTTCTCCGATGCTGGCATTGGCGCCAACCATGTCCTGCGATGCCGTGACGAAGGCCGACGGGCGCAGGCCAAGCGCGCCCCCGGCCTTTTCCAGAAAATCGCCGGGTACCGGTTCGGGCGCGAAGACATGGGTCAGCGCCTGGGCGGCGGTGCGCCGCGCGATGGGGACGGCCAGCGTCTGGCCGATCAGGTGGCGCAGCCATTCGGAACGGATCTCGAGCGGCTTGAAGACCGCAGGGGTGTCTGGAACCGCATGGGTCAGCGGGCACAACAACGCCAGTCCGGCCGTCTTGGCGGGTTCGTCCAGCGCCATGGCCAGAGCGACGGCGCCACCCAGCGAATGCCCAACGAGAAGAGGATCGGTGATGCCCTGCTTGTCGAGAAACTCCCGGATCATGGCGGCTTGCCGCGGGAGGGCCGCCAGGTCGGCGGAGTCGCGGGTGGAATAGCCGCAGCCGGGCCGGTCGAGTGCGATGACGTGAAAGTCCTTCGCCAGATCGTCCATCATGGCATAGGTGAAATGCTGAAGCTGCCCGGAGAGGCCGTGGATCAGGATCACCGAGGGGCGACCCCGCTCTCCCGCCTCGACGAAATGGATGCTGCCTCCGGCCACAGGCACGACCCGGCCGAGTTGGGGGACGAGCACCGCTCCCTGCCTCGCAAGCCTGCGGGTCAGCAGGTGAAATCCGAACAGAATGGCGGCAATGAGCAGGGCCAGGGCGGCAAGGATGCTCAGGAAGGCGGACATGTCATGGCTCTCCGGCTGCTGGTTCGATTTCGACGTACTGCTCCAGTCCCGCACGCCGCATTCGGGTTTCGTATTCCGATACGGTACCGGGCCAAAGGGTCGTGTTGCGCCCTTCACCATCCTGATACCACGAGGTGCAGCCGCCGGCCTGCCAGACGCTGTCGGCATGCCGGTCCCGCATCTCCTGTTCGAACGCAGCCTGGTGTCCGGGATTTGCGGTGACGACGGAGGTGCCGCGCTCCCTCATCTGTTTCAGCACCTGCCCGATATGCCGGACTTGCGCCTCGATCATCAGAACCACCGAATTGTGCCCCAGCCCCGTATGCGGACCAAGCAGGATGAACAGGTTGGGAAAGCCGGAAACCGCCGTGCCCAGATGCGCCTGCATCCCGTCGGCCCAGGCCGTACGCAGCTGCAAGCCGTTCTGGCCCGAGATGTCCAGCCGGTCCATCGCGTCGGTGACGTGGAACCCGGTTCCCCAGATCAGCACGTCGGCCTCGACCTCGGTGCCATCGGCCGCCACGATCCTGTTCTGCACGATCCGTTCGACACCGTGGGGAACGACCGACACGTTGCTGCGGGCCAGCGTGGGATACCAGTCGTTGGAACTGAGCACCCGTTTGCAGCCGATGCGATAATCGGGGGTCAGGTGTTGTCGCAGTTCGGGGTCGGCAATGGCGCGCTCCATCCCCCGCTGCCACATTTTCATCGCCAGACTCACCGCCCGTTTCTCGCCCCGAAACACGCGGTGACGGAATTCGTACAAGTGGTAAATCAGCCGGCGGCGCAGACGGGCCAGCATCGGAAGGCGCCGATAGAGCCTGCGAACCCAGGGCCGGATCGGGCCGCCGGGGCGCGGCAGAACGTAGGGAGGCGAGCGCTGGAAAACCGTCACATGCCCCGTGGTTCTCGCGATCTCCGGTACGAACTGGATGGCAGAGGCCCCGGTGCCGACCACCGCGACCCGTTTGCCGGAAAGGTCGGTTGAATGATCCCATTCCGCCGAATGAAAGCGGGGTCCGGGAAAGCTTTCCGCACCGGGAATCTCCGGCACCGAGGGAACGTGCAGAGCCCCGACCGCCAGGATCAGAAAGCCCGCCGACCACCGCTGACCTGCATCGGTCTCCACCTGCCACCGCGCACCGTCCCACCGGGCAGATTTCAGAGCCTGAAAGAAATGGCAGAGCTCATAGAGGTTTTCGGATCGCGCGACGTCTTGCAGGTAGGACTGGATCTCGGCCCCGCCTGCATAGCTGGCGCTCCAGTCTGGATTGGGATGGGTGGCCATGGAGTAGAGATGCGAGGGGATGTCGCAGGCCACGCCGGGATAGGTGTTCTCGCGCCAGGTGCCGCCGATGTCACCCGCTTTCTCCAGGATCGCAATGTCCTTGATACCGCAGCGGCGTGCCTCCATCGCCATGATGAGGCCGGAAAACCCCGCGCCCACGATGAGCATGTCCGTCCGCTGTACCATCCGCGTTCGACCCCTTTCCGCCAGACAGGGTGGCCGTGCATCGCCACAGTAGAGGCTTGGCGGCAGTTGTGAATAGCGTGTCGTGGGGTCAATCCCCGATGTTGATCGCTGAAAGATCGGGCTGTGGCAGCGTGTCGAGCAGCCGGAACACCTCGGCCCGGCAGGATTTCCCGACCCAATCGGCGGGAAAGAACACCTCCGGCAGGTCGGGATGGCGCAGCACCACCCGCCGCCAGCGATGCACGATCAGGGTTCGCAACGTGGCGGTTTGAAGGGGGCCGGGAATCCAGCCCTTCGGACGCGTCTCAAAAGTGTGACGGGCGGCATCGCGCAGGCTGCGGCAGGCTTCACGCAGATCGGGCGGGCAAAGGCGGGTCTTGAGCCAATCGGGCGCGGCCCGGGCCGTCACTTCGAAGGCGACGAGATCTTCGCAATTCTTGGGCGGCGGACCGGCCCCGAGCGCAACGTTGCGCCCGATCGCGGTATAGTCCCGCGTCAGCATCAGATCGTCCAACGTGTGAATGCCCGGGCCTTCCTCGGCAATCAGCAGATGCCACTGGCCGGGGGTTTCCGGGTCACGGGCATAGATCCGCGGCGTGACCCTTGCCGACTGGGTGCGGCCGTAGCTTGTCAGAAAATGCCGGGATTCCCGCCCGCTGCGCGCGCTTTCGATCCAGCCGTCCTTGCGCAGCCGGTGCAGGGCGACCCTGATCGCTTCGGGCTTGATCCCCATCGGTTCGATGATCCGGGTCAGTGCCCCGCCCGATATCTGCGCGCCCCGGTCCTGAGCGAGATCGCCGAACAGCGATACGATCACTGACCAGACCCTCAGAGTCTGAGGGTCGGCCAAAGCAGCCACCGATGTGTCGAACCAAGTCGTTTCGCGCGCCATGCAGACAGTCTAAGCGCGCGAACCGGATTAGAAAATCGGTTTCCGCACATGCGGTGAAGCCGGAAACCAGGCCGCGCGCATGGATCAGTAGGCGTTCATTGTCAGCAACTCGTACTCGGCCACCAGTTCGTCGTCCTGGTTGGTCAGGGTGACGTGCCAGCGCACTTCGCCATATTCGTCGGTCCGGCGGGTCTTTTTCTTGACCGTCAGGCGCACCTTGATGCTGTCGCCCGCGCTGACCGGTTTCATGAAGCGCAACCCGTCCAGGCCGGTATTGGCCAGCACCGGGCCTTCGTTCGGCTCGACGAACAGCCCGGCCGCAAACGAGAGCAGCAGGTAGCCATGCGCCACGCGCCCCGGGAAGAAGGGGTTTCGCTTGGCGGCGTCCTCGTCCATATGGGCATAGAAGGTGTCGCCGGTGAATTGGGCGAAATGCTCGATATCGTCCATCGTGACCGTGCGCGAGGCGGTGTGCAGGGTTTCCCCGATCTCCAACTCGCCAAAGCGGCGGGTGAAGGGGTGGGCGGGGCCTTGGATCTCGGTGGCACCCGGCACCCATTTCTCGCCGATCCGCGCCAGCATGTCCGGCGAGCCCTGAACGGCGGTGCGTTGCATGTAGTGCTTTACACCACGCACGCCGCCCATCTCCTCTCCGCCACCGGCGCGGCCGGGGCCGCCGTGGACCATGTGCGGCAGGGGCGAACCGTGACCGGTCGATTCCTTCATCGAGTCGCGGTTGTTGAGATAAATCCGTCCGTGCCAGGCGCCTGCGCCCATCACCACCTCGCGCGCAACCGTAGGGTCGTGGGTGATGACCGAGGTCACAAGCGAGCCCTGGCCGCGATTGGCGATGGCGACCGCGTGGTCCAGATCGCGGTAGCCCATGACCGTCGAGACCGGGCCGAAGGCCTCGGTGTCATGCACGCGCTGGGCCTTGTCCGGGTCGGCACAGTGGAACAGCATCGGCGGCACGAAGGCACCCTTGCCCGCGTCGGCGCCCTGCACCTCGAAGGCGTCCGGGTCGCCAAAGACCCGCTCGGCCTCTTGCCCGATGATCTCGGCCTTTGCCAGAACATCGGCCTTTTGCCCGTTGGACACCAGCGCGCCCATGCGGGTGGTTTCCAGCCGCGGGTCGCCGATCACGGTCTTGGACAGGCGGGCGGTCAGCGCCTCGATCACCGCGTCCACCTGCGTCTGGGGTGCGATGATCCGGCGGATGGCGGTGCATTTCTGCCCCGCCTTGGTGGTCATTTCGCGGCTGACTTCCTTGATGAACAGGTCGAATTCCGGCGTGCCCGGCTGGGCGTCGGGGCCGAGGATCGAGGCGTTGAGGCTGTCCTGCTCGGCCACGAAACGCACCGAATTTTGCAGGATCACAGGGTTCTGCCGCAGCTTCAGGGCGGTGTCGGCCGAACCGGTAAAGCTGACCACATCCTGACAGGTCAGGCGGTCGAGCATGTCGCCCAGCCCGCCCGAGACCAGTTGCAGCGCGCCTGCGGGCAGGATGCCGCTGTCGAGCATGATCTTCACCGCCAGTTCGGTGACATAGCAGCTGTTGGTGGCCGGTTTCACGATGGCCGGAACGCCTGCCAGCAGGGTAGGGGCCAGTTTTTCCAGCATCCCCCAGACCGGGAAGTTGAAGGCGTTGATATGCACGGCGACGCCCTGCAACGGGGTGCAGACGTGCTGGCCGAGGAAGGTGCCGCCCCGCGACAGTTGCTCCACGTCGCCGTCCAGATAGACATGGCCATCGGGCATCTCGCGACGGCCTTTCGAGGCAAAGACGAACATGGTGCCGATGCCGCCGTCGATGTCGATGAGGTGATCGTTCTGGGTTGCTCCGGTATTGAAGCTGAGGTCGTACAGCGCCTGTTTCTGCGCGTTCAATGCCTGCGCCAGCGCCTTGAGCATCCTGGCGCGGTCATGGAAGGTCATCTTGCGCAGGGCCGGGCCGCCCGTGGTGCGGGCATAGTCCAGCATGGCCTGCACATCCAGCGTGCCGTTGCCCGCGGTCGCAAAGGGCTCACCGGTGATGGCCGATGCGATGGTGCGGGCGTCCTTGCCGGGCGCGATCCATTCACCGGCGGCAAAGCTGGAGATCTCAAGAAGGCTCATGTCGGTCCCTTTCCGGTTCGGTTGAGGGTGGTGCTGCGCGTCAGTGGCCCAGAGCGCCCATCTGTTGTGGCAGATAGAGTACCACGATGGGAACCAGCACGATGAGGGCCAGGCGGAAGATGTCGGCGACCCAGAACGGAGTCACGCCGCGAAAGATCGTACCGGTCGAGACATCCCCGACCACGCCTTTCAGGATGAACACGTTCAGGCCCACGGGCGGGGTGATCAGCGAAATCTCGGTCACCACCACGACCACGATGCCGAACCAGATCGGATCATAGCCCAGCGACGTGACGAGCGGGAAAAAGATCGGCACGGTCAAAAGCAGCATAGAAAGCGATTCAAAGACGCAGCCAAGGATGATGTAGATGCCGAGGATCATCAGGATCACCGCAAAGGGCGACACCTCATAGGCCGTGACCAGCGCGATCAGGGCTTCAGGAAGTCCGGCGAGGTTGATGAAGTTCGAAAAGATCTGCGCGCCGATCAGCACCGAGAACAGCGCCGCAGAGGTAAAGCTCGTCTCTTTCAGCACTTCGAAGGTCGAACCCACGGTCAGCCCACCCCGGAACAGCGCGATCAGGAAGGCTCCCGCCGCCCCCATCCCCGCGGCTTCCGTGGGCGAAAAGGTCAGGTTCAGCGGGTGGAAATCGAACGCGCCATAAAGGCCGCCGATCACGAGGAAGAACAGCAGCAGCACGGCCCAGACTGAGCCCAGCGCCCGGAACCGCTCGCCCCAGTCCGCGCGTTCGCCGGCCGGGCCGGCCTCGGGGTTGCGCCAGACGGTCCAGCGCACGGCGAACAGGTAGAACAGGATGCCCAGCAGGCCGGGAATGATGCCGGCCATGAACAGCTTGCCGATCGAGGTTTCGGTCAGCAGCCCGTAGATGACCAGAATGACCGACGGCGGGATCAGGATGCCCAGCGTGCCGCCCGCCGCGATCGAGGCGGTGGACAGTTCGTCGGAATAGCCATAGCGGCGCATCTGCGGCATGGCGACCTTGGACATGGTGGCCGCAGTCGCCAGCGACGAGCCGCAGATGGCCGAGAACCCGCCGCAGGCGGCAACGGTTGCCATGGCGATGCCGCCGCGCATGTGGCCCAGGAAGGCGTTCGATACGGCGTAGAGTTCCCGCGCCATGCCGCCCTTGTTGACGAACAGGCCCATCAGGATGAACAGCGGCACGACCGACAGGCCGTAATCCTGCGCCGTATCCATGATCTGACGGCCTACCATCGACATGGCGGCCTTGAGCCCGCGCTCGTCGAAGATCGAGCCGCCGCGCTCATAGGCGAAACCAAGCGTGCCCACGAGACCCATGGCAAAGACGATGGGCAGGCGGACCAGCACCAGAACCAGGACGAGGGCGAATCCGATCAGTGCGGCAGTCATTGGGTCTGCTCCGACAGGTATTGAGGTGCGAACAGGTGCAGAAGGCCGGTGATGATCATGATGATCGCCGTGACGGCGACCGAGATCGCGATGAACCAGCCCACGACATAGGTGGGGATCGAAAGGTATTCGGTGACGTCCCCGTATTCGCGGGCACGTTCCGCCAGCACCCAGACGCGCTGGACCGGCCAAAACAGCATCCCGCCGCTGACCAGATAGATGACCCCGTCGCGGACGCGGTCCAGCCGCAGGCGATGAAACAGGTTGTCGGTCAGGTCAACCGCGATCTGACCGTTCGTGACGGAAATGATGGGGAGCACCGAAAACACCAGAACCGCCATCAGGATGCGGGTGAGTTCCGTCGCGGCTTCGATGGGTGCGTTGAAGACCGAACGCAGGATCACGTCGCAAAAGGTCATCACCATCAGGATGAACAGGGCGATGCAGGCCACCAGCACCGGAACGAAGCTGGCCTTGCGAACCAAGTGAATGAGGGATGTCATGGGGCTCCTCCCGGGGCGAAGGGGGCGGCGACGGGCCGCCCCCGATGCTGGCTCAGTTTCCGGACAGCTCCGAATGGATCATGTCGTACGCCGCCTGCGCATCGACGCCGGCTTCGGTGACTTCGGCGATGACCTTGGCCCGGATGTCGGCGGCGATCGCCGCGAACTTCTCCAGGTCGGCCTCGGATGCGGCGTTGATGGCGTTGCCTTCGGCCGCTTCGGTCTCGGCGCGTCCGATGGCGTCGATTTCGTCCCAGATCTTGCCGATCTCGCGGCTCAGCGGTTCGCCGAACACCTTCTCTTCCAGCGCCTGCTGGATGTCCTCGGGCAGGTCGGCAAAGGTGTCTTCGTTCATGATGAAGGCGAAGGAACCACGATACAGCCCGCCCGGCATCTCATAGACGTTCTGCGCCACTTCAGTCAGCTTGAAGCCTTTGCGTGACTCGAGCGGCATGACGACGCCATCGGCGGCCTTGGAGGCCAGTGTCTCGTACACCTTGGGCGCGGGCACCTGAATGCCGGTCGCGCCGAGGGCCGAGCCCACGTCACCGCCGACACCGCCGGGGATACGCACCTTGAGCCCCGAGATCTGATCCAGCCCGGTCACGGATTCGCTGGAATGCAACTGCGCGGGACCGTGGGTGTGCAAGGCGACGACCTTGACGCCGCGGTGCTCGTCGGCCTCCTTGAGATACTTTTCGTATGCGCGCCAATAGGCGACCGAGGCTTCCTCGGCCGTGCCTTCATAGCCCGGAAGCTCGATCAGCTTGGTGGTCACGAAACGGCCCGGCTGGTAGCCGTGGAAGATGATCGACGCGTCGGCCGCGCCGTCCATGATCAGGTCCATCTGGGCCGGCGGCGGCGCGATGCCCAGTTTCAGTTCCGCCGTCACCTGGCCGTCGGTCGCTTCTTCGATCATCTCGACGAATTTGGGCCACATCTTGGCGTTGATGCCATGGGTCGGCGGCGCCCAGCTCGAGATGGTGAGCGTATAATCCGCGGCCATCGCCACGGTGCCGGAAACCGCCAGCGCGACGGATGCCAACAGGGTGGTCAGTTTGGTGAGTTTCATGACTGGATCTCCTCCTCCTAAATGTGAGTCGTGAATGCGTTAATGGTCCTTTTTGTAACCATCAACAGGGTACCATTGTCTGGACTTCGTTCGCGATCCGCCAGGAGTTCGGGCTCTCATCGGCGACCAAGCGCATGGTTTTTCGTGTCTTTTCCCAACCGCGGGTGCGCGCCAAATGCATCGGCCCGCCGCGCCAGCGCGGAAACCCGTAGCCGTGGATCTGAACCATGTCCACGTCTTCGGGGCGCTCTGCGATTCCCTCCTGCACGATCAGCGCGCCCTCGTTGGCGAGCACGGCCAGCAGCCGGTCGGATATGTCCGTTTGGCTGAAGGCGCGCCGCGTGATGCCTCGCTCCGCCGCGTAGTTGCGGATCAAATCTTCGACTTCGGGATCGCGTTCCGGCCTGCGGCTGCCGTCAGTGTATGTGTACCACCCCTTGCCGCTGCGCTGGCCAAGCCGGCCCATCTCGCACAGCGCGTCGGCGATCCGTTCGTACCGCTCTTTCGGATCCCGCGTCGCGGCCTGCCTCTTGCGGTTCGCCCATGCGATCTGAAGACCGGTGAGATCCTGCAGCTCGAACGGTCCCATCGGAAGGCCCTCGGCCCGCATCGCTGCATCGATCTCGTGCGGCAGGGCGCCGTCGGCCAGCAGATACTCGGCCTCGCGCCGATAGGCTGCCAGCATCCGGTTCCCGATGAATCCGTCACAGATGCCGGACAGGACCGAGACCTTCCCGAGCCGCTTGCCCAGCGCGAATCCGGTGGCCAGCACCTCGGGTGATGTGTCGGGCGTTCTGACGATTTCCAGCAGCTTCATCACATGCGCCGGGCTGAAGAAATGCAGGCCCAGGCAGCGCGATGGGTTGTCGATGCCGTCGAAGATTTGCCTCGGGTCCAGATAGGAGGTGTTCGTCGCAAGAATCGCGTCCCGCGCCATGGTTGCCGAGAGCCGGGCGAACACGCTCCTTTTGACGTCCAGATCCTCAAAGACCGCCTCCATCGCGAGATCGGCCGAGGCCGCATCGGCGTAGTCCTCGGTGGTCGTCAGCCCGTCCAGCATGGCGCACTTCTGGGTGTCGCTGATCTTGCCGCGCTTGACACCGCCTTCGATGAGTCCGGCGATCCTGTCTCGGGCATCCGATGCGGCATCGGCGTTGCGCTCGACCAGCACGACGGACAGCCCGCCGCTCAGACAGGCCATGGCGATGCCGGCCCCCATCAGGCCACCGCCGACGATTGCGATACGGTTCAGATCGCGCGGCCGGATCGTGTCGATCGCCTTCGGCTTGCTGGCAGTCCGCTCGGCAAAGAAGGCATAGCGCAGCGCCTTGCTCTCGTCGGACCGGCGCAATTCAAGATGCAGCGCGCGTTCGTTCGGCTGGCCCTCGTCAAAGGGCAAGGCCGCCCATTGCAGGGCCTCCAGATTGAAGAGGGGCGATTTCTGCCCCTTGGCGCGTTTCGCGAGTTCCTCGGCAATTCCCGCGAGAGACTCGCTGTCCAGCGGTTCAGCGATGCGGTCGCGGACCTTCCGGGGCCGCGGCGGCAGGTCTTGCACGAAGTCTCGTGCAGCCGCCCTCAGGTCACCGGAACAGATCCGGTCGATCCCGCCCAGTTCCGCCAGTTCCCTCGCATCGAACAGCCGGCCGGAACATGCCATGTCGATTGCCGCCCGCATCCCCAGCAAGCGCGGCGCACGCTGCGTCCCGCCGGCGCCGGGGATCAGGCCGACATTGACTTCGGGCAGGCCGAACTGGGTGCCGTCAAGGGCGATCCGCCAGGCACATCCCAAGGCGATTTCAAGACCGCCACCCAGAACGCTGCCATGCATGGCGGCCACGAAAGGCGTTTCGCTGTCCTCAATCAGTTGCACGACATCGGGCAAATGCGGTTCTTCGGGCGGGCGGTCGAATTCCGACATGTCTCCACCGGCGACGAAGGTCCGGCCCGCGCAGATCAGGATGGCCACGCGCGCGCCTTGCACCTCGGCGACCGCTCGGGCCAGGCCCGCGCGCACCGCCGTGGACGTGGCGTTGACGGGTGGATTGTCGATCTCCACCCAGGCGATGTCGCCTTCTCGCGCAACGGAAACGACCGAATGATCAGCCATGTCTTCGCCTCTGAAATACGGGAATCAGTTCTTACTTATTTATTGACCAACCGTTCGGTTTATGCAACAACATTGTCGTAACTTTCGCAAAGCGGACATGAGATGAGCGACACGATTCTTGCGCAAAGCCATGGGAATTGGGTTGAAATCACCCTCAACCGCCCGGACCGGCTGAACAGTTTCACGGATGAAATGCACCATGCGCTGCGCGCGGCCCTGGAACAGGCGCGTGACGATGGCGCACGCGCGGTTCTGCTGACGGGCGCGGGCCGCGGTTTCTGCGCAGGGCAGGATCTGGGGGACCGCGACCCGTCGAAGATGGATGGCCCACCCGATCTGGGCAAGACCGTTCGCACGTTCTATGCGCCGCTTGTGCGCCTCATCCGGTCTTTGGAGTTTCCGGTCATCTGCGCGGTCAACGGTGTCGCCGCCGGGGCCGGCGCTAACATTGCTCTGGCCTGCGACATCGTGCTGGCGGCGGAGTCGGCCAAGTTCATCCAGTCCTTCGCCAAGGTCGGCCTGATCCCCGATACCGGCGGCAGTTGGCTCCTGCCGCGCCTTCTGGGCGAGGCCCGCGCCAAGGGTCTGGCACTGACGGCGCAACCGCTGCCGGCAAGGCAGGCCGAGGAATGGGGCCTGATCTGGAAGGCGCTGCCCGACGACAGGCTGATGGACGAGGCCCGCGCCATGGCCGAGCAGTTCGCGAATGGTCCGACGCTGGGTCTTGGGCTGACCAAGCAAGCGATTCAGGCAGCGGCGGTGAACACGCTGACCGATCATCTTGAACTGGAAGCGGACGCCATGAAGACCTGCGGCGAGAGCGCGGACTACGCCGAAGGTGTCACCGCCTTTCTGGACAAACGTGCCCCCAGGTTTCAGGGAAAGTGAAAATGACGCCGAGACAACGCGCGGAAAAGGCTGCGGCGGCCATGTGGTCCGAGGACGACGCCTCGAAATGGGCCGGGATGGAGATCACCCATATCGACGAAGGCACCGCGACGCTCGAAATGACGGTCGAGCCGCATCACTGCAACGGGCACAAGATCTGCCATGGCGGCGTGACCTTCATGCTGGCCGACAGCGCCTTTGCCTTTGCCTGCAACAGCCGCAACCAGTCCACGGTCGCGCAGCACAACGTGATCAGCTACATCGCTCCGGGCCGGCTGGGCGACCGGCTGATCGCAAAGGCCACCGAACTGAGCCTGAGCGGTCGCAGCGGAATCTACGATGTCACCGTGACCAATCAGCATGGCCAGAAGATCGCCGAGTTTCGCGGGTTTTCCCGCGCGATCAACGGCACCCTTTTTGACGAGAAATGAGGCGAGGAGGACGCCATGAAGGATCTGACCCCGAACAAAGCCGATCTGGATCCGATCGAGATTGCGTCGATCGACGAGATCCGAAGCCTGCAACTGCAGCGGCTGAAATGGTCGGTGCGCCACGCCTATGACAATGTACCGATGTACAGGCAGCGGTTCGACGACGCCGGCGTGCATCCCGACGATCTGCGGTCGCTGGGCGATCTGGCCAGGTTCCCGTTCACCTACAAGAACGATCTGCGCGACAATTATCCGTTCGGCCTGTTCGCGGTGCCGCGCGACCGGATCATCCGCCTGCACGCCTCGTCGGGCACAACCGGCAAACCGACCGTCGTGGGCTACACGCAGGCGGATATCGACAACTGGGCCGATCTGGTGGCGCGTTCGCTGAGGGCTTCGGGGCTGCGCAGCGGCGACATGATCCACAACGCTTACGGCTACGGTCTCTTCACGGGCGGTCTGGGCGCGCATTACGGGATCGAGCGACTCGGCGCGACGGTGGTGCCGATGTCGGGCGGCCAGACCGAGAAACAAGTTGGCCTCATCACCGACTTCAAGCCGGACGGGATCATGGTAACGCCGTCCTACATGCTCAACATCCTCGAACAGTATCACAAGGTGGGTCTCGACCCCCGTCAAAGTTCGCTGTCGGTTGGTGTGTTCGGCGCCGAGCCCTGGACCGACGCCATGCGCAAGGAGGTCGAGCAGGCCTTCGACATGCACGCCGTCGACATCTACGGCCTGTCCGAGATCATGGGGCCGGGCGTTGCCAACGAGTGTGTGGAAACCAAGGACGGTCCGGTGATCTGGGAGGATCACTTCTACCCCGAGATCATCGACCCGCAGTCCGGCGAGGTTCTGCCGGACGGCGAGATGGGGGAGCTGGTCTTCACCACGTTAACCAAGGAGGGCCTGCCGATGATCCGGTACCGCACCCGCGATCTGACGCGGCTCTTGCCGGGCACTGCGCGGTCGATGCGGCGGATGGAGAAGATCACCGGCCGCAGCGACGACATGATCATCCTGCGCGGCGTCAACGTCTTCCCCAGCCAGGTCGAGGAACAGGTGATGGCCACCGGCGGCATCGCTCCGCACTATCAGATCGAGCTTTACAAATCCGGCCGGATGGATGCCATGCGGGTCTATGTCGAGGCGCTGCCGGACGCGGCCGACGAACTCAGCAAGACGGCCGCCGCGCGCATGTTGACCAAGCGGATCAAGGACATCGTTGGTGTTTCCACCGAGATTGTAGTAGGGGAACCCGGCGATGTCGAACGCAGCCAGGGCAAGGCCAAGCGCGTTGTCGACAACCGAGACAAGGAGTGAGGCTTGGCCCGTACCATCGCCAAAGACCATGACCAGAAGCGCGCGCAGATCCTGAAATCCGCCGCGCGCGTCTTTGCCCGCGAGGGGTTCGACCGGGCATCCATGACCCAGCTCGCCCGCGAATGCGGGATCTCCAAGGCCAACATCTACCACTACTACGACAGCAAGGACGCGATCCTGTTCGACATCCTCGAGACCTATCTGCGCGAATTGCGCGACCTGATCTGCGGCATCGAGATGGACGGCCTGGACGCACCCGCCCGGTTGCACAAGGTCGTGGCCGAGATTCTGCTGGCCTATCAGGGCGTCGATGACGAACATCGCGTGCAGACCAGCGGCATGTCCGCACTCCCCGAGGAACAGCAGAAGCTTTTGCGCAGCTATCAGCGCGACATGGTCGAATTTCTCAGCGGGATCATTGCCGAGAACGCGCCTGAGGTCTTCAACGGAAATGCGGCCAAGCTGCGATCTACCACGATGTCGGTCTTTGGCATGCTCAACTGGTACTATATGTGGAATTCCGGCGCCGACGGCGCGGCGCGACGGGACTATGCCAGACTCGTCAGCGACATGACGCTGCACGGACTGCGCGGGCTCTGAGCGGTCTTACAATCTGCTGACCGGCTTCGCGGAACGCTGGAAGCCGAACGCGATTCCTGCTTCACTGGGTGCAGGAGGGCGAACATGCAGACGCCGGAAAGCTTCGAGAAGTTCTATTTTACCAAGGTCGGGCTCGGCGAAGCCTGCGGCTGCGCCGAGAAGATCATCGACGTGTACGAGTTCAATCGGCGGGGTGGGACACCGGGAAAGCCAGCCGCCCCGGCCCGCACGACGCGGCGTCGGTCCCTGCGGTCGCTGGCATTGAAATACGGCTTGATCGGCCGTCCGCGCGGCTAGCCGAGCGGGCGGCATCCTGGGCAGGGTTCGGGCAACGGTCGGAGCCGGCCCGCTCAGGGCTTCCTGAGACCCAGCTTTTCGACGGCGCTGCCGGCTTCGGCTTCCCAGCGGGTTCGCAGTTCCGCATTCGTGGATTTCCGCAACCCCATCGCCCGCAGGCTGTCCGCCTTTTGCGAACTGCCGCTGCCGAAGCTTGCGGATACCCGCGGCCACCAGTAGGCGACCGAGTCCTGCATTTCGGCGGCCTTGCCCTGCTCGATCAGCTTCGCCGCGCCCTCCAGCGCCAACTCGCCATGATGCGCCTCGATGGGCGCGATGACGCGGAACGCCTCGGCCAGCGGCTGATAGGAGATCAGGGAAAACTCGGCCAGCTGAACCGCCACGGCCCGGCTCATCAGCAGGTTCATCGTCACCGCATCCACCCAGCCTTCGATCGGATAGTTGAACACGGCAAGGCGCATGTCGTGCTCGGATCGGGTCGCACCGATATCGGCGTTGCGGTCAAGGCGGGCGGTCCAGGGGTGGTGGTTCACGTATCGTTCGGTATTTGCACCGAATTCGCCCATGATACGCAATACCCTGTCGGCGTTGTCGGTCTTTTCCAGGACGATCTTCGCCGCCGCGATCCGTTCCTTGATCCCCGGACCTTCGTTGATGATGTCGGCGAACCCCGCCGCACCGGCCAGTTCGCTGTCCACGAAGGTCGCCATCAGCTTCATCAGCTCGCCGCGATAGCGCGGCGGCACGTTCGTGGGGTTGGTCAGAACGCCGCCTGCCGCCAGGTAGCTTTCGATCGTCATGTCTTCGGCCATGGTTCCTCTCCCTTACTGGTCGTAATCGACCACGACGGTGTCGGTCAGCGGGAAGGCCTGGCAGCTCAGCACATAACCCTTCTCGACTTCGTAATCCTCAAGCGCGTGGTTTGCGACCATCTCGACCTCGCCCTCGATCACCCGGCACCGGCAGGTCGAGCAGACCCCGGCCTTGCAGGCAAAGGGCGCGTCCATCGCATTCTCCAGCGCCGCGTCGAGGATCGAAAGATCCTTGGGCATGGTGATCGATTGTGTCGCGCCGTCCAGCGTGATCGAGGCTTTGGTCTGGTTCGCGCTGGTGGCCGCATCCGCGGACACCACCTTGCGTTTGGCGCGCCCCGGCTGGGCGCTGGCGAATAGCTCGAACTTGATCTGGCTGTCGTTCAGCCCGTGCGCGCGCAGCGCCGCCGCGATGCCCAGCATCATCGGCTCCGGACCGCAGATGAACGCCGTGTCCACGTTCTCGATGTCGATCCAGTGTTCGAAAAGCTCGGCGCATTTCTCTTGCGTCACCAGTCCGGTGAACAGGTCGATTTCCTGCGCGTCCGTCTCCAGAATGTGGATCACGTTCAGCCGGCCCATAT
>NZ_JBXWRY010000007.1:0-108705 GCF_059613135.1 Ruegeria sp. BHSB196 | reverse complement strand
CCTTGGGTGGAAGACGCCGGCGGAGGTCTTCCGCGAGAAGATGATGGAAGAGATGGGCCAACGCCCCTACCCTCAGAAGGAATAGGAGTCGCAGTTCAAGTATCGCTCACACGCGACCGCACTCGAACGTGCACGCAATGTCTGAAAGGCATCATGCTGAGACAGAAACACCTTCCCCGTCAGGTGTTTCAGAAAATCGCTCCGGTCGAGACGGTCCATGACCGGACCTTTGACTTCGGACAGATGAAACCGAATGCCGAGATCCCTGAGCCGCTGATTGATAGTTTCGAGCGATTCCAGCGCACTCAGGTCGATTTCGTTGACCGCTGAACACATCAGGACCACGTGCTTGATCTGGTCGCGTTGCCGATGGACGCGCGCAAGGATCAGATCCTCCATGCGGCGCGCATTGGCGAAGTACAGGCTTTCGTCGATGCGGAGTGTCACGATGGTCGGATCGGTCAGCACCTCGTGACGGCAGACGTTCCGAAAATGCTCGCTGCCGGGCACCTGCCCGACTTCGGCGACATGCGGCCGCGCCGTCTTCCAGAGAAACAGCGCGAGGGAAACCGCGACACCGGAGGCAACCCCGATCTCGACACCAGCGCCCAACGTCAGCGCCATGGTGGCGAACACCGCCAGAAAATCCGCCTTTGAATAGTCCCAGGCACGTTTGAGGATGCCCAGGTCGACCAGCGACAACACCGCAACGATAATCGTGGCGGCAAGCGTCGCCTTGGGCAGGAAAAACAGAAGCGGCGTCAGTGCCAGCGCCGCCAGCAAGAGACCCGCCGCGGTAAAGGCGCCGGCGGCCGGCGTTTCGGCCCCGGCGTCGAAATTGACGACAGAGCGCGCGAAGCCACCGGTGACCGGATACCCGCCGGAAAGTGCCGAGGACAAGTTGGAGGCGCCCAGGGCGATCAATTCCTGGTTCGGTTCGATGCGCTGCCGCTTCTTCGAGGCCAGCGTCTGCGCGACAGACACGCTTTCGACATAGCCGATGACCGAAATCAGGAAGGCCGGGACGATCAGTTGCGCGATCATGTCCACGTCGACCCTCGGAAGTCCGATTGGTGGAAGACCGGTGGGAACCTGTCCGACCACGGCAACGCCATGGGCAGGCAGATTCAAGGCCCACGCCAGCATCGTGGTTCCGATCACTGCAAAGACCGGTCCGACCCGTGCGATCGTCGCCGCGGCTGGGTTCGAAATGCCGAATCCTTTGACAAGAAACCGTGCCAAGCCCCTGCGAACCCAGAAAAGAAATGCCAGAGCCATGCCACCAATCACCAGCGTCGCAACATTGGTCTGGCCAAACTGCGCGACAAGTTCGTGGATGATCTCGGGCAAAGCATGCCCCGACACCTGCACACCCAGGATATGCTTCAATTGGCCGGCTGCAATCAACAAGCCAGATGCCGAAATGAAGCCCGCAATGACCGGATGGGACAGCAGGTTGGACAGCGCGCCGAGGCGCAGGATGCCCATTCCCACCAGCATCAATCCGGACAACAACGCCAGCATGCCAGCTGCCGCTACATAATCTGTAATCGAGTTGAGACCGAGAGGCGCCAGGGCTGACGCCGTCATCAGCGACACGACGGCGACCGGACCCACCGCAAGCGCCCTGCTGGTTCCGAAGATGGCATAGACGACCAGCGGCAGGATCGAGGCGTAGAGCCCCACCTCGGCTGGCAATCCCGCCAGCAAGGCATAGGCCAGAGATTGCGGGATGAGCATGATCGTGACGATGGCCGCCGCGATGAGATCGCCCGTCAACTCCGTCCGGCCATAGGTCGGTGCCCAGTCAAAGATCGGAAGGTACTGGCGCAGCCTGTACATGCCCCGGAACACGGCCATCCCGTCGAGTCGCGCCATTGCCTGCCCCACCCTTCCTCGTGTTTCGCAATTCATATTCTCTTTTCGGAATATAAATATCGAAACCGGAATGTGAAGACCAAAAAGAAAACAGCGCGCCGAATTCCGGCGCGCCGTCTTGGTCTGACGATGACGATGCGAGTCAGAAAAAGGCCTGCAGTCCGGTTTGCGCGCGGCCCAGGATCAGCGCGTGGACATCGTGGGTTCCTTCATAGGTGTTCACGGTTTCCAGGTTCACCATGTGGCGGATCACCTGGAATTCCAGGGAAATGCCATTGCCCCCGTGCATGTCCCGCGCCATGCGCGCAATGTCCAACGCCTTGCCGCAGTTGTTGCGCTTGACGATGGATATCATCTCGGGCGCCGCGTTCGCCTCGTCCATCAGACGACCGACACGCAAACTGGCCTGCAGGCCAAGCGCGATTTCCGTTTGCATATCCGCCAGCTTGCGCTGAAAAAGCTGCGTCTGCGCCAGCGGCCTGTTGAATTGCTGCCGATCCAGCCCATATTGCCGGGCCGCATGCCAGCAACATTCGGCCGCCCCCATCGCGCCCCAGCTGATGCCATATCGGGCGCGGTTCAGACACCCGAACGGCCCTTTCAGGCCCTGCACATGCGGCAAGAGCGCGTCGTCGCCCACTTCGACACCATCCAGCACGATTTCACCGGTGACAGATGCGCGCAGGCTCAACTTGTTTGCGATCTTGGGCGCACTCAGGCCCTTTGCGCCCTTTTCCAGCACAAAGCCGCGGATCTTTCCGTCATGGGCATCCGACTTTGCCCAGACCACAAAGACATCCGCGATCGGCGCGTTCGAGATCCACATCTTGCTGCCGGTCAGCCGGTAGCCGCCATCGATCCTTTCCGCACGGGTCTTCATGCTCGCCGGATCGCTGCCCGCGTCCGGTTCTGTCAGCCCGAAACAGCCGATCCACTCGCCGCTCGCCAGTTTCGGCAGGTACTTGCGGCGCTGTTCTTCGCTGCCATAGGCATAGATCGGATACATCACCAACGAACTCTGTACCGACATCATCGAGCGATACCCTGAATCGACCCGCTCGACTTCCCGCGCCACCAGGCCATAGGCCACGTATCCGGCGCCGATGCCGCCATACTCTTCTGGTATGGTGGTGCCCAACAGCCCCATCTCGCCCATTTCACGAAAGATCTCGGGATCGGTTTCCTCGTTCTCGAACGCCTGCGTCACGCGCGGCTGGAGCTTTTCCTGGGCATAGGCACGCGCGCTGACCGAGATCATTCGTTCGTCTTCGGTCAGTTGCTCGGACAGGCGGAACGGGTCTTCCCAATCGAAGTTACCAAGCTCCGGGGCGTCCTTGGCGCGCAAGGCGGGTTTCGGCGAAGGGGCATTCATGGCACAACTCCTGAAATTTCGGTTTGCGCGCAAGGTATCTCAACAAAACCGCAAAAAACAGCGAGACTTTCGCATCGTTTCATGCGTTTATTGCATACATGACAACCCCACGGCGCCTGCTCCCATCGATTTCGTCCCTGCGCGCGCTCGAAGCTCTCGATCGGCTGGGTTCGGCTTCGGCCGTGGCCGAAGAATTGTCGCTGACCCAAAGCGCGGTCAGCCGGCAGTTGCAGTCGCTGGAGACCCAGCTCGGCGTCGATCTGATCCTGCGGGACAGGAAACGGTTGTCCCTGACACCGATCGCGCAGACCTATGTCGGGGAAATTCGCGAGGCTCTGAACCGCATCGCCCAGGCGTCGTTGCGCCTGCACGTCGCGCCGGTCGGCGGCACATTGAACCTTGCGATCCTGCCGACATTCGGAATGCGCTGGCTGGTGCCCCGACTGCCCGATTTCGCGCGCCGGCATCCCGATATCACCATCAACATGTCCACCCGGCTGCATCCGTTCAACTTTGCGTCAGAACCCTTTGATGCTGCTCTTCATTTTGGCGAGCCGGATTGGCCGGGCACTGAACGGCTTCTGCTGAAAACCGAGCGTGTCCTGCCCGTATGTGCGCCCGCGCTTCTGCCGAATGGCGCCCCCGGATCGCCGCAGGATCTGTTGCGTTTTCCGCTCTTGCACATTCAGACCCGACCACGGGCCTGGCAGGACTGGTTCGACCAGATGGGAGTTGCCCATCCCGACCCCCTGCCCGGCACGATCCACGACCAGTTCGCCACCATCAGTCAGGCGGCCATTCATGGCCTCGGCGTGGCTCTGCTGCCGAATTATCTGGTGGAACAGGATCTGGCGACCGGACGCCTGGTCGCCGCGTATCCGGACGCCGTGGAGACGGTCGGAGCCTATTATCTGGTCTGGCCGAAGTCTAAATCGTCCGATCCGTCCCTGCGGGCCTTGCGGCACTGGCTGGCCGCACAGGCCCAGCCGGAAGAGGCGTTGCCCCGCTAACCCAATGCGTAGCCGGCGCCACGCACCGTTCGCACCGGGTCGGTCCCGCCATGTTGGGTCAGCGCCTTGCGGAGGCGTCCGATATGCACGTCCACGGTTCGGGTATCGACATAGATGTCCCGTCCCCAGACCCGGTCGAGCAGTTGTTCCCGGCTCCATACCCGGCCGGGTTTTTCCATGAAGGTGCTGAGAAGCCGGAACTCCGTCGGCCCCAGCTTCAGCGGCTTGTCGCCCCGGCTGACCTTGTGGGTTTCGGCATCCAGAACGATGTCATCGAATTCCAGGCGCAACCCCACGGTCGAGGGCCGCACACGCCGCAACTGGCTGCGCACGCGGGCCATGAGTTCGACCACCGAGTAGGGTTTCACGACATAATCGTCGGCACCCGTTTCAAGGCCTCGAACCTTGTCAACTTCCTCGGTGCGCGCCGACAGCATGATGATCGGGATCGCGCGGGTTTCCGGCCTTGTCTTCAGCCGACGGCACACTTCGATCCCGCTGAGATTCGGCATCATCCAGTCGAGAACGATGATGTCCGGGTTGTCTTCGTCTACCAGCAGCAGTGCCTCGTCCCCGCTGGCCGCGCGCGATACCCGAAAGCCCTCGGCTTCGAGATTGTAGGCCAGAACCTCGCGCTGCGCGGGCTCATCCTCGACAACCAAAACTGTCGGTTGATCGGCGGACATTGCGGCCTCCTTCACATTGCCTGCGAGGTCGTGTCGGCCTTGGGCCGCGCTTCGGCGGGACGGTGCCCCGTCACCAGATAGACGACCTGTTCCGCGATCGCGGTCACGTGGTCGCCCATCCGCTCGATGTTCTTGGCGATGAAATGCAGGTGCATACATGCCGTGATGCTGCGCGGATCCTCGGCCATGAAGGTCAGAAGCTCGCGAAACAGACCGTTGTACATCTGATCGACCTCTCTGTCGCGTTCGATCACATCGGCGGCCAGCTCCGAGTCGCGCTGGATATAGGCGTCAAGTGCATCGCGCAGCATAAGCTCGACCTCGCGCGCCATGCGCCGCAGGGCGGAAGCGGTCCCGTTGATCTGGTTCGAGTCGACCAGGACAGTCGTGCGCTTTGCGATGTTCTTGGCATAATCGCCGATCCGCTCGAGGTTGGTCGAGACCTTCATGACCGAAAGGACCAGTCGCAAGTCGCCGGCGGTGGGCGCGCGCAACGCGATCAGCCGCGCGGTTTCTTCGTTGATGATCTCTTCCAACTCGTCGATCGCCTTGTCGCTCTTGCGGACTTCCTGCGCCAGTTCCTCGTCGCGGGTTTCCAGCGACCGCGCGGCAGCCATGATCGCCGCCTCGACCAGCCCGCCCATCTTCATGATGTGCGCCTGGACGGTTTCCAGATCCCGGTCGTAGACCGATGTGATGTGCTGTTCCGACATTTTCAGATACCTGTCCTCAGCCGATGCGGCCTGTGATGTAGCTTTCGGTACGGGGGTCTTCGGGATTGGTGAAGATTTGCCCGGTCTCACCGAATTCGACCAGATTGCCCAGATGGAAGAACGCGGTCTTCTGGCTGACCCGTGCGGCCTGCTGCATCGAGTGGGTCACGATCACCACCGAATACCGCTCGCGCAACTCGTCGATCAGTTCCTCGACCTGCGCCGTCGCGATCGGGTCAAGCGCCGAACAGGGCTCGTCCATCAGAAGGACTTCGGGTTCGGTCGCCACGGCACGCGCGATACAAAGGCGTTGCTGCTGTCCGCCCGACAGGCCGGTGCCGGGAGCGTCGAGACGATCCTTGACCTCATCCCAGATCGCGCCGCGACGAAGGGATTTCTCGACGATTTCATCAAGTTCCGCCTTGTTCTTGGCCAGACCGTGGATGCGCGGGCCATAGGCGACATTGTCATAGATCGACTTGGGGAACGGGTTCGGCTTCTGAAACACCATCCCGACCTTGGCCCGCAACTGGACCGGGTCCACACGTTTGTCGTAGATGTCCTCTCCATCAAGCTTGAACGATCCTTCGACGCGGGCAATGTCGATGGTGTCGTTCATCCGGTTCAGACAGCGCAAGAAGGTGGATTTGCCGCATCCGGAAGGGCCGATGAAAGCGGTCACGGTCTTGTCTTCGATGTCGACGTTGACATCCTTGATGGCGTGGGTGTCACCGTAATAGACTTGGCAATCACGGCATTCCAGCTTGATCTCCTTGCTGTCCACTTTTCTCTCCACTCGCGACATGTCGTTCATTTCTTCGCAGCCCTTCTTACCAGCGGCGCTCAAAGCGGCGGCGCAGGATGATTGCAACGATGTTCATAGTAAGCAGGAATATCAGCAGGATGATGATACCGCCCCAGGCTTTTTCGTAAAAGGATACATCGGCGCGCGCGGCCCAGGTGTAGATCTGCGCCGGCATGGCCGAGTTCGGCTCGGTGAAACCCGCGAGGAACCCGTCGGGATACCCGCGCGCGACAAAGCCCACCATTCCGATCAACAGCAGCGGCGCGGTTTCTCCCAGCGCCTGCGCAAGGCCGATGATGGTGCCGGTCAGAATGCCGGGCGCCGCAAGCGGCAAGACGTGGTGGAACACGGCCTGCATCTTCGACGCCCCGACCCCGAGCGCCGCATCGCGGATCGAGGGAGGCACCGCTTTCAGGGACGCCCGGGTCGAGATGATGATGGTGGGTAGGGTCATCAGCGTCAGCACCAGTCCGCCCACCAGCGGCGCCGATTGCGGCAGGTGCATGAACTGGATGAATACGGCCAGACCCAGAATGCCGAACACGATGGAGGGCACGGCGGCAAGGTTCGAGATATTCACCTCGATCAGGTCGGTGAAGCGGTTCTGCGGCGCGAATTCCTCAAGGTAGATCGAGGCCGCGACACCGATCGGCAGGGACAGCCCGAGAACCACGAGCATCATGAAGAACGACCCGACGACCGAAGCGCCGATGCCCGCGCCTCCCGGGTTGTCCACCCCCGAATCCGCGCCGGTGATGAACGGCCAGTTGAAAACCTGCTTGATGATGCCGGCCTGTTCCAGCGCATCCACCAGATCCAGATCGCTTTTCTGCAGGAACCTGCTGTCCTGCAGCGTGTCCCTGGACACGCGCCCCTTGTAGTATCCGTCCACCCGGCTCGAAGCCGCCAGGTCGAATTCCACCGGAATGCCCAGTTTGTCCGGGTTCTGACTGTAGAATGTCCGGATTGTACCACCGACCTTGCCAAGAATGCGATCGATCGCCGCTTCGTCGAAGTCGATCTCAAGCCCGCGTTCGTTGAGCTCCTTGTTCAACGCGGCAACGAAAAGGTTGGAATAGGCCTGCGTCTTGAACAGAGTGCCTTCCGCCTCCTCTCGCTCCTGTTCGGTCAGCGTGAAGTCCACGCTGACGACCGTCCGGGTAAAGGCCGGTATCCCTTCCGAAAGGATCGACGCAAACAGAACCACCAGAAAGAACAGCCCCGTTGCGATGGCCACGATCCCATAGGCGCGAAACCGCTTTTCGGCCTGGGCACGGCGGCGCGTGCGCGCGTCCGGGGCGGTGAGGGAAACGGAGCGGCCCGTGTCCGGGCTTTGCATGCTTGCATCGGTCATTCGTACTGCTCCCGGTATTTGCGCACGATGTAGAGGGCAAAGACGTTCAGGCCCAGGGTGAGGACGAAAAGCGTCATGCCGAGGGCGAACGCCACCAGCGCCTCGGGCGAGGCAAAGTCGGCGTCACCCGTCAGCTGGCTGACGATCTTGGCGGTCACCGTGGTCATGGCCTCGAACGGGTTCAGGCTGAGACGCGCGGCGGCGCCGGCGCCCAGAACCACGATCATGGTTTCCCCGATGGCGCGCGAGGCGGCCAGCAGGATCGCGCCGACGATACCCGGCAACGCCGCCGGCAGGACCACCTGTCGAATGGTTTCCGACTGGGTCGCACCCAGACCGTACGAACCGTCGCGCATCGACTGCGGCACGGCATTGATGATGTCGTCCGACAGCGAAGAGACAAAGGGGATGAGCATGATGCCCATCACGACGCCCGCGGTTATCACCGCGGTGCCGGCCTGCATCCAGCCAAGCCCGTCATCTCCGAAGACCCTGAGCAACAGCGGTCCGACCGTCAGCAGGGCAAACAGGCCGTAGACGATGGTCGGAATGCCGGCCAGCACTTCCAGCAGCGGCTTGGCGAAGGCGCGCACGCGCGGCGAGGCGTATTCGCTCAGATAGATCGCCGCGAACAGGCCGATGGGCACCGCCACCAGCAGCGCGACGATCGAGATGTAGAACGTGCCCCAGAGCAGCGGGATGACACCCAGGTCCGACGAACCGCCCCGTCCCGAGAAACTGGGCGCCCAGGTCAGGCCGAAGAAGAAATCCGAGGCCGGGTAGAGCTTGAAGAATTCCCAGGTATTGAACACCAGCGACAGGACGATGCCGATGGTCGTGAGAATGGCGATCGACGCAGCGGCAAGCAGCAGAAAGCGCACGCCCTGTTCGACCACGTTGCGCGCACGGAACTCGGCCCTGGTTTCCATCAATCCGAAGGCGGCCCCCGCCAGCGCCACCACGATCACCGCGACGGTCATGAACGTGTAACCGGTCGCATTCATGATCCGATAGCTCTGGGCGGCGCGCAGCACCGGTTGCGTGATGTTGGACGTGACCACCTGGCCGGCATCTTTCAGGCGTTGGGTCATGTCGGTGAAGTCTGCGCGCGCATTTCGGGCCAGATCTTCGGTGATGTCACCTTGAGCGACCGCGTTGTCCAGACCGCGCGCGGCCCGGCGGACCTCAGCCATGACGAGGCTGCGCGAGGAGCCTTCTTGCACCGCGCTGTCGGGGATCATGCCGGAAATCTGCGAATTGACATAGACCGGCTGCACCAGCAGCCAGATGATCAGTAGCCCGACGGCCGGCACCACCGCCTTGAGCGCGACGTTGGCACCGTAATAGGTCGGCAGGGAATGCATGTTCCGGCTGTCGCCGCCGGCGCTTTGAAACGCGCGCGACCGCCCCAGCACATATCCGACCGCCGCGATCGCGAGTACGATCAGGATGAGCCAAAAAATCGGCATGACGCCCCCACAGGTCTTGCTTGGAAACAATCCAAAGAAATGCTGGGGGCGACTTGTTTCGCCGCCCCCGGCGATGCGATTGCCGGACGGGCTTAGCTGCCCGAACCCATGGTCACGAGGTTGGCGATAGCGTCCTGGGTCTTGGCCAGTTCAGGATCGGAAACCAGACCGTAGTTTGCCAGCGGTCCCGAGGGGCCGGCGATTTCGTCAGCCACGAAGAACTGCGCGAATTCCTGCAGGCCGGGGATCACGCCGACATGGGCTTTCTTGACGTAGAAGAAGAGCGGGCGCGACACGGGGTATTCACCCGATGCGATGGTCTCGGTCGAAGGTGCGACGCCGCCCATGGTGGCCACTTTCAGCTTGTCGGTGTTGTTCTCGTAGAACGCCAGGCCGAACACGCCGATGCCGTTGGGATTGGTGTCGATGCGCGCCAGGGTTTCGGTATAGTCGCCGTCGATATCGACCGACTTGCCGTCGGTGCGCACGTCCAGGCATGCATCTTCGGCGTCGTCTTCGCTCATCCCGCCGGCGACCATGGCTTCCATCGCGCCGGTGGCTTCGCAGCCGGCCAGCAGAACCTTGTCTTCGAAGACTTCACGGGTGCCGTGCTTGGTGCCCGGGATGAACATGGCGATTTCGACATCCGGCAAGTCGCCATTGAACTCGGCCCAGCTGTTGTAGCTGTTGTCGACCAGCGCGCCGTCCTTCATGACCTTGGCGCCGATGGCGTTGTAGATGTCAGCCGGCTGGAACGCGGTGAATGCGGGGCCGGTCTGCTGGCTGGCAAAAACGATCCCGTCATATCCGATGCGCACTTCGATGATGTCGGTCACGCCGTTTTCGGCGCAGGCCTTGATTTCCTTTTCGCGGATCTTCCGCGATGCGTTCGCCACGTCGATGGTGTTTTCGCCAACACCTTCGCAGAAACGCTTCAGGCCGGCGGACGAGCCGCCCGATTCGACCACCGGCGTCGGGAAATCGGTGTTTTCGCCAAACAGTTCGGCAACGATCGACGCATATGGAAGTACGGTCGAAGAACCGGCAACTTGAACGTTGTCACGCGCCGCAGCAGCGGTTGCCGAAACGGCAGCGATTGCAAGTGCCGAAGCCGACAGTTTCACAAAGGACATTTCAGTCTCCTTGGTAAGGTTTTGTTGATCACCCCCATGATGATCCCGCGCGAACCCCTACGAGTCGCGCATGAGTGTTTTGTGACACTTGTGTAACAGTTTCATGACAGCGGCTGAAATTGCGGCGCCGATGACGCCAAGTCATAGCAAAACGGTCAAACGGATGCGTCCGGTTCCCGCGCGGTCATTGCGGCAGGATCACGGTGAACACGGACCCCTTGCCCAATTCGCTTTCGACACGCAGCCGACCCCGGTGCCGGTTCACGATATGCTTGACGATGGCCAGCCCCAGGCCGGTCCCGCCCAGTTGCCGCGACCGATGGCTGTCGGCGCGATAGAACCTCTCGGTCAGGCGCGGCAGATGCACCGCGTCGATGCCGGGCCCCTTGTCGATGACCTGGATCCGCGCCGCCGGGCCGCGCACGGCCGGGTCGCGATCCGAGACCGTGAGAACGGTCCGCACCTCGCCGCCGCTGCCGCCGTATTTTATCCCGTTTTCGATCAGGTTGGTAAAAACCTGGCGCAATTGGTCTACGTCGCCGGTGACCGTGACCGGCTCTTCCGGTGCTTCGAGCAGCAGTTCCACCCCGGCGCCTTCAGCCAGCGGCCGCAAGGAATTCAGGGTCGAACGCAGCTGCGCGGTCAGGTCGACCTGCTCTTTCGGCCGCACCCGTTCCTCGCTTTCGACGCGGTTGAGGGACAGAAGATCGCCGACCAGCCGGTTCATGCGATCCGCCTCGCCCGACATGATCTGAAGAAAGCGGTCGCGCGCGCCCGCATCCTCGCGGGCCGGGCCGCGCAGGGTCTCGATGAAACCCATCAGTGCCGTCAGGGGCGTCCGCAATTCGTGGCTGACATTGGCCACGAAGTCCCGACGCATCTGACCCGCCTGTTCCAGTTGGGTCACGTCCTTGAAACAGGCCAGAACCGCCCCGCTTTCCAGCGCCCCGTTCGCGGCCACATAGCGGCATTCGACTTCAAAGGTCGTGTCCTGGGCCCCGTCGTTGGACAGATGCCGGGTCTTGGTCGGGGTATGGGTTCTCAGGCATTGCTCGATGGCGTCGATGACCTGCGGCTGGCGCAGGATCGTGGCGAAGTGCCGGCCCGACATCTGATGACCCAGCAGCGTCTGGGCCTCGGGATTGGCCGCGATGATGCGCTCCGACGGGCCGACCAGCACGGCCGGCAGGGGAATCGCGTTCACGAATTCGGTCGGGATGTCGTCGGACATTCGGAGGCTCGGCGGCTGGGATCGTGGTTTCAGGCCAGATACAGTTGAAATGTGACGTTTTTTCGTGGCGTCGAGCGGCTCCGGCAGCCCAGTGCCCCCTAGTCTAGGGGCACCAAGGTGTCGCGAAACCGGCGCATGTTCTCCTGATAGTGCATCGCACTCCAGGTGATCCGCTCGGCCGTGGCATCATCGATCTGCCGAACGACCTTGCCCGGAGCCCCCATGACCAGCGAGTTGTCCGGAATCTCCTTGTTCTCGGTGATCAACGCCCCTGCCCCGATCAGGCAGTTCCGTCCGATCCGCGCCCCGTTGAGAACGATGGCCCCCATGCCGATCAGGGTATTGTCGCCGATGGTGCAGCCGTGCAGCATCACCTTGTGCCCGATCGTGCAGTTCCGCCCGATGGTCAATGGATACCCGGCATCGATATGCATCACGCAGTTTTCCTGTACGTTGCTGCCGGCCCCCACGCGGATCTCTTCGTGGTCGGCGCGTATGGTGCAACCGAACCAGACGGACGCTCCTGCTTCCAAAACGACCTTGCCGACAAGGTTGGCATCCGGTGCAACCCATGTGTCGGGATCGATCTGCGGCTTGTGCTCTCCCAGGGCATAGATGGTCATGACTTCTCCTCGAATTCGGTCTGCAGCGCGCGCACGTGATCCGTCAGTTTGGGCTGCTGGATGCGCCGCAGGCGCGTGGCGGTGACGATGGTCTTGAGCGCCTCTTCGGTCGCGTCCAGATCGTCGTTGATCAGAACGTGATCGTAGCTGCCCCAATGGCTGATTTCATCCCAGCTTTTCTGCATCCGGCGCGCGATCGTCTCCTTGTCGTCCTGCCCCCGCGATTCCAGCCTGCGGCGCAGTTCGCGGATCGACGGCGGCAGCAGGAAAATGGACAGGGTATGCGGACCCAGGTCCGAATTGCGGATCTGCTGCGCCCCCTGCCAGTCGATATCGAACAGAACGTCCTGACCGGCCTCGATCGCCGCTTTCACCGGACCCTTGGGAGACCCGTAGAAATTTCCGAAGACATGCGCATGTTCCAGCATCTCGCCCTTGGCGACGGCGGATTTGAAGGCGTCTTCGGTGACGAAGTGATAGTCCTGCCCATCCACCTCGCCGGGGCGCGGCGCGCGCGTCGTGGCCGAAACCGAAAACCGGATCGTCGGATCCCAGGCCCGCAGGCGCCGCGCCAGAGTGGATTTCCCCGCGCCCGACGGCGAGGACAGGATGATGAGAAGGCCCCGGCGATCTGCCATGATAACGTCGTCCCGTTTCTATTCCACGTTCTGCACTTGCTCGCGCATCTGGTCGATCACCGCCTTGAGCTCCAGCCCCAGCGCCGTCAACTCTGCGTTCTGCGACTTGGAGCAGAGCGTATTGGCCTCCCGATTGAATTCCTGCATCAGGAAATCCAGCTTGCGTCCCACCGGTCCGCCCTGATCCAGCAACCCCCGCGCAGCAGTGACGTGGGCGGCCAATCTGTCGATCTCTTCGGTCACATCCGCCTTGACCGCGATCAGGGCCAGTTCCTGTGCCACCCTGTCGGGATCGGCGGCGCCGGCATTTTCGAGCACCAGCGCAAGATTGGTCTTCACCGCCTCGGCCATCTGCGACCGCCGGGTCTCGGCCAGATCACCGGCTTGCCGCGTCAGCGTTTCGACCTGATCGAGTTGCGCGCGCAGGATCCGGGTCAGCGCGGCGCCTTCGCTTTCGCGCATGTCGAGAAACGACTGAAGCAAGCCGGCAAAGTCCGCTTGCAACTGTGCCACCAGCGGGGCCGCATCGTCGTCTTCGGACCCGCCGTCCAGCATGCCTTTCAGGCCCAGCAGGTCGGACGCCCGCGACGGGGTGAGCGACAGCCCCCGCGCCCTTGCCTGTTCCTCGGTTCTGGCGACGGCATCGAGCACGGCCGCGAGCGCGGCCTCGTTCAGCCTGAGTTCGGCGGCTCCCTCGCTGCGCGTGACCCGCAGCGTCAGCGTGATGTTGCCGCGATGCGCGGCCTTGGTGATCTGCGCACGCAACGCGTTTTCCAAGCCGCTCAACCAGTCGGGGATACGCAGACGCAGATCCAGCCCCTTGCCATTCACGCTGCGCAACTCCCAAGTCCACCGGTAAGGAGACAAGTCCCCCTTGCCCGAGGCGAAGCCGGTCATGGATCTGATCACTTTCACTTTCCTTTCGTCGCACCGCACGGGCCAAACGCTTGGCCGCACCTAAAGCCATAGCACCGGACAGGGCAAGCCCCCGTGCCGACCGGAACCAAGGTCCAAGTATTAACCAATCGTTAAGGTTTTGCTCCAAAATTTAATCGACCCGTGTCAGATTAAGGTTTGAGTAAGGCATTTGGCCTCCACGGCATTTCCGGATGCTCCGGGTTGTACAATCGCGATTGCAGGCGGGTGACATGGTGGGACGGTATTTGGTGAGCGACCCGAAACCCGGGTCGGGGAAAGTGATATCGATGGATCGGTTTCGCAGCGGGCGCAGCGTGTCGCCTCTTCGTCAGGCCGAAGCCTATTGGACGGCGATGCTGCCCGGTGCCGGCGTTCCAAGCCGATCCGACATCGATCCGCGCGGGCTCGAGAACATTCTGCACTACGCTTTCATCCTGGAACGGATCGCCCCGACCGTGGGGCGGTTCCGGCTGGCGGGCAGCCATCTGGTTGACCTGGCGGGAATGGAAATCCGCGGGATGCCGCTCAGCGCGTTCTTTTGCGCGGCCGCGCGCGCAACGCTGGCCGACACGTTGCGGCAGGTGTTCGAATCCCCCGGCATCGCAGAGTTCGAATTGGAAGCCGAGAAGCGGCTCGGCTCGCCCCGCGCTGAAGCCAGGATGATCCTCTTGCCGCTCAAAAGCGATCTGGGCGACGTGAGCCGGGCACTGGGCGTGCTGGTCGCGGACGGCCCGACCGGCAAGACGCCGGTGCGGTTCGGGATTGCCGATGTCCGGTTTCGGCCGGTGTCCGGCCTCGCCGCCAGGTCAGCGCCCAAGCCTCACGCGGCGGCCGGCCTTGCCGAAGTCCAAGCGCCCCTGTCGAGCCGGCGGCCGAAGCTGCGGCTGGTGGTCCCGCAACGCGACACCTGATCTCCTGGCCCGAGCACCGTGCTTGGGATGGAGCGGGCGCTCTCGCGCGCCCCACTCCGAGTGCGGCCGGCACGGTTCCGGCGTCGCTTCAGCTTGCGGCGCGTTTGTTGCGGTCGCGGCGCAGGTTGGTCAGTTCCTCGGCGACGAGGAATGCCAGTTCCAATGACTGGCTCGCATTCAGCCGCGGATCGCAGGCGGTATGATAGCGGTCCGAAAGATCCTCTTCGGTCACGGCCCGCACGCCGCCGGTGCATTCGGTGACGTCAAGCCCCGTCATCTCGAAATGCACGCCCCCGGGAACGGTGCCTTCGGCCTGATGCACATCGAAAAAGTCACGCACCTCGCGCAGGACGGATTCGAAGGGCCGGGTCTTGTAGCCGGTTGCCGACTTGATCGTGTTGCCGTGCATCGGGTCGCAGACCCATGTCACCGTGGCGCCTTCTTCCTTGACGGCCTGAATGAGGCGCGGCAGGTGCTCGCCGGCCTTGCCGGCACCGAACCGGGCGATCAGGGTCAGGCGCCCCTCTTCGTTCGCCGGGTTCAGTTTCTCCATCAGAACCTTCAGATCCTCGGCCGTCGTGGTCGGCCCGCATTTGAGCCCGATCGGGTTCAGGACACCGCGGCAGAACTCCACATGCGCCCCGTCGGGCTGGCGGGTGCGGTCGCCGATCCAGATCATGTGCCCGGAACCGGCCAGCCAGTTGCCGGAGGTCGAGTCGAGACGCGTCAACGCCTCTTCGTATTCCAGCAGCAGACCCTCGTGGCTTGTGTAGAATTCCACGGTCGAGAATTCATGCGTCGTATCGGCGGTGATGCCCGCGGCGCCCATGAAATCGATGGAATCCTGTATCCGGTCGGCAATCTCGGAGTATTTCTGAACATCCTGATCGTCCGTGAAGCCCAGGGTCCAGGAATGCACCCGGCTCATGTCCGCGAAGCCGCCGGTCGAGAAGGCCCGAAGCAGATTCAGGGTGGCGGCCGCCTGTGTGTAGGCTTGCAGCATCTTCGCCGGTTTCGGCTCGCGCGCCTCGGGCGTGAAGGCCAGTTCGTTGATGATGTCGCCGCGGTAGCTCGGGAGTTCGACGCCATCGACCACCTCGGTCGGCGCGCTGCGCGGTTTGGCGAACTGACCGGCCATGCGACCGACCTTGATCACCGGAACCTTGGCGCCGTAGGTCAGTACCATCGCCATCTGCAGCATGACCTTGAACGTGTCGCGGATGGAATCGGCACTGAACTGTTCGAAACTTTCGGCGCAGTCGCCGCCCTGCAGCAGGAACGCCTCGCCGCGCCCGGCGGCCCCCAGATGCTGTTTCAAACGCCGCGCCTCGCCGGCAAAGACCAGCGGCGGATACTTGGATAGCTGCGCCTCGATCTGGGCCAGTTCGGCCGGATCGTTGTACTCGGGCATCTGAACCCGCGGCTTGGTGCGCCAGCTCGTCTTTTGCCACTCGGTCATAGCTTTTCTCCGCTCAGGTCGTTCAGGGGGCCTCTATACAAAATGCATTGCGAAGTGACCATATCCCTTTTGCGCCTCTTGACGCCGCAAACAAGCTCTGAGCATGTTGGCTGCCATATTCGCCAAGCCCGCGCTGCGCGTCACGCCGAACCCAGGGATCACCCGCCATGAAAGAGCAACGCCAAGTTGTCGAAGTGGAGAACGCACAGGCCAAGCCAAAGCGTTACGTCTTTGTGCTTCTGGACAAATTCTCGCTGCTGTCCTTCGCATCCGCGCTCGACAGTCTGCGGATCGCGAACCGGATGGCGGACAGGGCGCTTTATACCTGGCACTTGGTCGGCGAAGGGGGCGAGGTGGCCATGTGCTCGGCCGGTACGTCCTTTCAGCTGGACGACGATCTGGAAGACCTCTCGCGCGAGGATGTCGTTCTGGTCTGTGGCGGCGTCGATGTTCAGAAGGCGGCCACCAAGAGGATGCTGAACTGGCTGCGGCGCGAGGCCCGCAAGGGCATCCGAATGGGCGGCCTGTGCACTGGCGCCTATGTGTTGGCGAAGGCCGGACTGCTGGACGGAAAGCGCGCCACGATCCATTGGGAAAACGCCGACAGTTTCACCGAGGAATTCGAGAATGTGGAACTCACCAAATCCGTGTTCCTGATCGACGGAAACCGGATGACGACGGCGGGCGGCACCTCGTCCATCGACCTGCTGCTGAAGCTCATCGCCGACGACTATGGCGAGGAACTGGCCAACGCGGTGGCGGATCAGATGATCTATTCCTCGATCCGGACCGATCAGGACACCCAGCGCCTGTCCACGCCGACCCGGATCGGCGTTCGCCATCCCAAGCTGAGCCAGGTCATCCAGATGATGGAAAAGAACATCGAGGAGCCGATTTCGCCCTCGATCCTGGCCAAGGACGTGGGCATGTCCACCCGGCAGCTGGAACGGTTGTTCCGGCGTTATCTGAACCGGTCGCCCAAGCGTTACTACATGGAACTCCGGTTGCAGAAAGCCCGCAATCTGCTGATGCAGACCGACATGAGCGTGATCAACGTCGCGCTCGCCTGCGGCTTTGCCAGCCCGTCGCATTTCTCGAAATGCTACCGGGCGCATTACAACACCACCCCTTATCGCGAGCGTGGAGCGCAGGCCTCGCGCCTGTCGATCTGACCTTCAGTCCGGCGTCATCCGGTACACCGCCCCCTGCCCCACGGAAATGAACCAGATGGAACCGTCCGGAGCCTCCACGATATCGCGCACCCGTTCCGTCTGGGGGCCTTTGATCTGCTCGACCTCGCGCAGGGGGCGCCCGTCCAGCCGGGCGATGTAGTCGAACTTCAGCGATCCGACAAAGATGTCGCCTTTCCACTCGGGCCAGAGCTTGCCCGAATACACCAGCAACCCCGAAGGCGCGATCGAGGGATCCCAATAGAATTCCGGCTGTTCCATTCCGGGTTTGGAGGTGCCTTCGCCGATCTTCGCGCCGGAATAATGTACGCCGTAGGAAATGACCGGCCATCCGTAGTTGGCGCCTTTTTGGACGCGGTTGATCTCGTCACCGCCGCGCGCGCCATGTTCCGCCGTCCAGAGCTGCCCGCTGGCATCGAGCCCCGCCCCCTGCACGTTGCGATGTCCGAAGGACCAGATCTCGGGCCGAACCCCCTGCTGCCCCACAAAGGGATTGTCCTGCGGAACCGATCCGTCCCGACGGATACGCACGATCGTACCGTTGTGGTTCGACCTGTCCTGCGCCGAGGGCCGGTCGCCCCGATCCCCCAGGGTGACGAACAGGGCGCCGTCGTCCGCCTCGACCACCCGGCTGCCGAAATGGCGCCCGCCCGAAAACCCGGCCGCGGCCTCGAAGATCGTGCGCGTATCCGTCAGCCGCTCGCCGTCCTCGCTGAGTCGGCCGACGGCCAGTGCGGTTCCGGCTCCGCCGCGCTGCGGTTTGGCATAGGTCAGAAACACCTCGCGGCTGCGCGCGAAATCGCGGGGGATCGTCACGTCCAGCAACCCGCCCTGCCCCGAGGCCTTGACTTTGGGCACGCCCGTCACCGGTGTGACCGCGCCATCGGCCACATGGAGAAGCCGGCCATCGCGCTCGGTCACCAGCAGACCGCCTCCCGGTAGCAGTCCGATCGCCCAGGGCGTGTCCAGACCGGACACGACCTTGGTCAGCCGGACCGGACCGGCGCTGGTTTGCAGCGACTCGGCCGTGGCACCGGCCGCCAGGCACATCCACATGAGAATCAACATAAACAAGCGCATACCCGCATCCTCCGTCCTTTGGCTCTCCGGCTGGATGACCGGACAAAACCATGAAATCAAATGAGTTATCCGGGGCATAGGCACATTTTCGTTAGGACTTTTCTTTTGGCGACAGCTTGCCTAGGGTCTCAGGCAGAACGATCACGTTCCAACAAGGGAGTAACCATATGAAAAAGCTGCTTACAGCGACTGCAGCAACGGCGCTCTTGGCCGGTGCGGCGATGGCCGAAGACGTCAAGATCGGCGTCATTCTGGGCTTCACGGGTCCGATCGAATCGCTGACCCCGTCCATGGCCGACGGCGCCGAACTGGCGATGAAGGAAGTCACCGACAGCGGCCTTCTGCTGGACGGGGCCACCGTGACCTCGGTGCGGGCCGACTCGACCTGCGTCGATGCCGGCGCGGCCACGGCCGCAGCCGAACGTCTCGTGACCTCGGACAAGGTCGACGGAATCATGGGCGCGGATTGCTCGGGCGTGACCGGCGCGATCCTGTCGAACGTCGCCGTGCCCAACGGCGTGGTCATGATCTCGCCCTCCGCGACATCTCCGGGCCTGTCCGATGCCGAGGACAACGGTCTCTTCTTCCGCACCGCACCGTCTGACGCCCGTCAGGGTGTCGTGATGACCGAAGTGCTGATGGAGGAAGGCATCGACACCGTGGCGGTGACCTATACCAACAACGACTACGGCAAGGGCCTGGCGGACAGCTTCCAGCAGGCGTTCGAGGCCGCGGGCGGCACCGTCACCATCTCGGCGGCACATGAAGACGGCAAGGCCGACTATTCGGCCGAAGTCGGCGCACTGGCGGCGGCCGGTGGCGATCGCCTGGTCGTGGCCGGCTATGTCGATCAGGGCGGGTCGGGCATCGTCCGCGCTGCCATCGACACAGGGGCTTTCGATACCTTCCACTTTCCCGACGGCATGATCGGCGCCCAATTGGAAGCGAACTTCGGGTCCGAGATCGACGGCTCGACCGGTCAGCATCCGGGCACCGACAGCCCCGGTGTGGCCAAGTATGAGGAACTGGTCGGCGGCGCATTCGACGCGACCTCGCCCTTCACCCCCGAAGCCTACGATGCCGCAGCCCTGATCATGCTCGCCATGCAGGCGGCCGGCTCCAAGGACTCGGCAGTCTACAAGGACAAGGTGATGGAAGTCGCCAACGCTCCGGGTGAAAAGATCTATCCGGGTGAACTGGCCAAGGCGCTGCAGATCCTCAAGGACGGCGGCGATGTCGATTACGTCGGCGCGACTGCGGTCGAACTGATCGGGCCCGGTGAAAGCGCGGGCAACTATCGCCAGATCAAGATCGAAGACGGCAAGATCACCACGGCCAAGTACCGGTGATCCCGGCCAAACCATAGTTCCGAACGGCCCGGGCCTTGTGTCCGGGCCGTTTCAATGACAAAAGGCCGCACCCCGGACGGGGATGGGGCAATAAACAACAGGGCCGCAAAGACAATGGAAGGCGGCTAGGGGAAAACATGATCGTCGTCGAAGACGTGCACAAGCATTTCGGCGGTTTCCACGCGGTTGACGGAGCGTCTTTGGAAATCGCCAAGGGTTCCATTACCGGGCTGATCGGTCCGAACGGAGCCGGAAAAACCACTCTGTTCAACGTCATCGCTGGCGTTCTGCCGCCGACCAGTGGCAGGGTCACGATGGATGGCGAAGACATCACCGGCCTGCCGCCGCATGAGCTGTTTCACAAGGGCCTGCTGCGGACCTTTCAGATCGCGCATGAATTCTCGACCATGACCTGCCGCGAGAACCTGATGATGGTCCCGGGCGGCCAGTCCGGGGAATCGCTGTGGAACACCTGGTTCGGGCGCAGGCGCATCGCGGACGAGGAACGCGCGCTGCGGGCGAAGGCGGACGAGGTTCTGGAATTTCTGACCATCGAGCATTTGGCCGATCACAAGGCCGGCCAGGTTTCCGGCGGACAGAAGAAACTGCTGGAACTCGGCCGCACGATGATGGTGGACGCCAAGATCGTCTTTCTGGATGAGGTCGGCGCCGGTGTGAACCGCACGCTGCTCAATACCATCGGCGATGCCATCGTGCGTCTGAACAAGGAACGCGGATACACCTTTGTCGTCATCGAGCACGACATGGACTTCATCGGCCGCCTTTGCGATCCGGTGATCTGCATGGCCGAGGGCAAGGTTCTGGCCGAAGGCACGCTGGAGGAAATCAAGGCCAACGAGCACGTCATCGAAGCCTATCTCGGCACCGGCCTGAAGAACCGTGACAAGCTGGAGGCGGGCGCATGAGCGGCAACCCGTATCACGACGATCGCGGCAACAAGGACGAAACGATCACCAATACCAGAGGCATGGGAACGATGACGCCGGCGCATCGCGACAGCGGCGAAAGCTACTATGTCGGGGGCGGCGGCCCTTTCCTGATCGGCGACACGATGACCGGCGGCTATGGCAAGGGTCCGGACATTCTGCACGATTGCACCATCGCGGTGGACAAGGGCGAGATCGCCGTGATCGTCGGCCCCAACGGCGCCGGGAAATCGACGGCGATGAAGGCCGTGTTCGGAATGCTCGACGTGCGCTCGGGCTCGGTCCGCCTGGATGGCGAGGACATCACGAATCTCAGCCCGCAGGACCGCGTGGCCAAGGGCATGGGCTTTGTCCCGCAGACGTCGAACATCTTCACGTCGATGACGGTGGAAGAGAACCTCGAAATGGGGGCCTTCATTCGCACCGACGATTATTCCGACACGATGGAGCAGGTCTATGACCTGTTTCCGATCCTCCGCGAGAAACGGCACCAGGCGGCGGGCGAACTGTCGGGCGGCCAGCGTCAGCAGGTGGCGGTGGGCCGTGCGCTGATGACCAAGCCCAAGGTTCTGATGCTCGACGAACCCACGGCAGGCGTTTCGCCCATCGTGATGGACGAATTGTTCGACCGGATCATCGAGGTTAGCCGTACCGGCCTGCCGATCCTGATGGTGGAACAGAACGCGCGCCAGGCGCTTGAGATCGCGGACAAGGGGTATGTTCTGGTGCAGGGACGCAATGCCTATACCGGGACCGGCAAGGAGCTTCTGGCCGATCCCGAAGTGCGCAAGTCGTTTCTGGGCGGGTGACGGTTCCGGTGTCATCCGGCGGCCGCGGCGAATGCGGCAGAAACGGGACGCCTGATCGCGTCCCGTGCGGGGACGATTGGCCCGCAAGACCGGCAACCGGTTGTTTTTCAAGACACGCATGGGTGTGCGAGCGGGTGCAAAATAAGGGAACGGGGATCAGAAATTTGTCCAGCATAGGATGTAATCCCGTCACATTCCTTTCCTATCGCGGGCATGTGCCGCGGGGGTCTTCCCACCCGGCCACCGGCCGCGACAGGGTCGCGGTCCGGTCTCGAACCCGCAACCGGACTGCCGGGCAATTCAGGCCGGCATCCATCAGCAGACGCACCCAGGAACGAACCGACATGAAGAAAATCGTGCTGCCCGCCATCGCAAGCCTTCTGGCCACATCCGCCGTTGCCGAAGAGCGGAATTTCATTTGCACATCGGATATCAACGGCACCGAAATCCGCCTGCACAAGAACAAGGACGAATACAAGGGAACCGTCGAGACCAAGGATGTGTCCGGCGACGCCACCGTTTTTCGCGGCATGGGATCGCTGGCCTTTCTGCATATTGCCGACCAGAACGTGATGACGTTCTTCGTCAATTTCGCCGACATGAGCTACGATCTTTCGATCCGGGGGCCACGGGCCGGAAACGATCGCGGCACCTGCAAGGAGGTCAGCTCTTGAGCCTCGCCAAGGCAAACCGATCGAATGACGGCGCGAGGTGCCGTGCGCCGGGCGGCGGGCTGGCTCGGTTCTGTGGTCCTGAGCTGAAGCAACGCGGCGGCATTCCCAAAAATCCGAGTATACGAGGCATCCGCAAGGAGACGACCGAACGATGGACTTTCTGAACGCGCTCGTCGCGCTCACCAATTTCGTGCTGGTTCCAGCCATCGCATATGGCAGTCAGTTGGCCCTTGGCGCGCTGGGGGTCACGCTGATCTATGGAATCCTGCGGTTTTCGAACTTCGCCCATGGCGACACGATGGCCTTCGGGGCCATGATCGCCGTGATCGTGACCTGGTGGCTGCAGGCAGCGGGCGCCAGTCTCGGCCCCTTGCCGACCGCCCTGCTCGCGCTTCCCGTGGCGATCTTTGGCTGCATGATCCTGGTTCTGATCACGGATCGGTTGGTCTATCGGTTCTACCGACAGCAAAAGGCCAAACCGGTCATCCTGGTGATCGTCTCGATGGGCGTCATGTTCATCATGAACGGTCTGGTCCGGTTCATCATCGGCCCGGATGACCAGAAATTCGCGGATGGTACGCGGTTTCTGATCTCCGCGCGCGACTTCCGGGAGATGACCGGTCTCAAGGAAGGATTGGCGATCAAGACGACCCAGGGCATCACCGTCGTCGTCGCGGTGGTCTGCGTGGCGCTGCTGTTCTGGTTCTTGAACAAGACCCGAACCGGCAAGTCCATGCGCGCCTATTCCGACAACGAGGATCTGGCGCTGTTGTCGGGCATCAACCCGGAACGGGTGGTGATGTATACCTGGTTGATCGTCGCCGCCCTGGCCACCACCGCCGGCGTGCTTTACGGCCTGGACAAGAGCTTCAAGCCCTTCGTCTATTTCCAGCTTCTCCTGCCGATCTTCGCATCCGCCATCGTGGGCGGTCTCGGCAATCCGCTGGGGGCGATCGCCGGAGGCTTCATCATCGCCTTTTCCGAGGTCACGATCACCTATGCGTGGAAAAAGGTTCTGACCTATCTCGCACCGGCGGGTCTGGAACCGTCGGGCCTCGTCCAGCTCTTGTCCACGGACTACAAATTCGCCGTCAGCTTCGTGATCCTGCTGATCGTGCTTCTGTTCAAACCCACCGGGCTCTTCAAGGGGAAAGCGGTATGAGCGAGGCTTTGAAAAACACTCTTCTCTTTGCCGTCGTCGGTGCGCTGATCATCCTGACCGGCGTCATGCAAAGCTGGAACTCGGCCATTCTGATCCTGAACATGGGGTTGATTTCGGCGATCATGGCCATCGGCGTGAACCTGCAATGGGGATTTGCGGGCCTGTTCAACGTCGGCGTCATGGGATTCGTCGCGCTTGGCGGGCTGGCCGTGGTTCTAGTGTCCGCCGGCCCGACTCCGGGTGCGTGGACATCGGGAGGTTACGGCATCCTCCTGGCGCTGCTTCTGGGGGCGATGACCGTCGTGGCGGCGGTGTTCATCACCAAGAGAATGCCAAAGGGCAAATCCCGCTCCGTTACCCTGATCGCCGTTCTGGTACTCGGGTTCTTCATCTACCGCGCGATCTTCGATCCCAACGTGGCCGCGGTCGAGGCGATCAACCCGGCGGCCGCCGGCAATATCGGCGGCCTGGGTCTTCCGGTTCTTCTGGCCTGGCCCGCGGGCGGCCTGCTGGCCGCCGGCGCCGCCTGGCTGATCGGCAAGACCGCGCTGGGCCTGCGGTCGGATTACCTGGCGATTGCGACGCTGGGGATTGCCGAGATCATCATTGCCGTCCTCAAGAACGAGGACTGGCTGGCGCGCGGCGTCAAGAACGTGATCGGCCTGCCCCGCCCGGTTCCCTACGAGATCGACCTGCAGAACGATCCCGGCTTTGTCGAACGGGCGGCGGGGCTTGGCATCGACCCCGTCACGGCATCGACGCTATTTGTCAAGGTCGGCTATTCCATTCTGTTCCTGATCGTCCTGCTGATCCTGTTGTGGATGGCGCAGATGGCGCTCAAGAGTCCCTGGGGGCGGATGATGCGCGCCATTCGGGACAACGAAGTCGCGGCCGAGGCGATGGGCAAGGACGTGACCCGACGCCACCTTCAGATCTTCGTGCTGGGCTCGGCCATTTGCGGCATTGCCGGCGCGATGATGACCACGCTGGACGGGCAGTTGACGCCCGGCACCTACCAACCGCTGCGCTTCACCTTTCTCGTCTGGGTGATGGTCATCGTGGGCGGCTCGGGCAACAATTTCGGAGCGGTGCTCGGCGCGATGCTGATCTGGTTTCTCTGGGTGCAGGTCGAACCGATCGGGTTGTGGATCATGCAACTGATCACGACCGGCCTGCCGGATGGCAGCGCCTTGAAATCGCATCTGCTGGACAGCGCCGCGCATATGCGCCTGCTGACCATGGGGGTCATCCTGCTGGTCGTCCTACGGTTCAGCCCGCGCGGACTGATCCCGGAAAGGTGAGCACCATGCCGGCTGCCCTCACGGCCGGCATGGTCCCCGTCCGGTCAACTGCCGCCGGGTGCGGCATAGCTTGACATCGCCGCTTTGGCTTTTTTCATGGACGTTACCGCATCCGCTGTCGTCATCAGCTTGGTGATCGCGCCGCCTGAGAACGAACCGGAGGCCCCCACGACCATCGACCCGGCCACCGCGGTTTCGTCATCCGGGGCTTCCATGATCGCAATCACGTCGTCCTTGCCCATCGCGAAGAACAGGCTGTGCAGGGTGATGCCGAGTTCCTGCATCAGTGGACGAACGGCTTCGCCCCTGTCCTGCGGAGTTCCGACCATTGCCTTGATGGCTTCCGGCTTGTAGCTGGCGGTAAACATGTAAAAGGCCATTGAGTTCTCCATTTCCCTGTTGAACGCATGCAGCCGACCGCCCTGCGAAGTACCCGCGAAGAAAAAACACGTTCCGATTGGGATCGTGCCGGTAGTGTGGTTAGGAAGTCATTCAGTCGTGCAGCGGTTCGGCCTCACTGGGCCGAACACGATCAGCGTATCACAAGTTCACCGCCCCTTGAAGAGCGCACCCAGGATGCCCCGGACGATCCGACGGCCCGTCGTGCCCTTCATTTCCTTGATCACCGCCTCGGACAACGCGGATGCAAAGGTGTCCTTTTGGCGCACGGGCCGCGATGACGAGCGGCTGACGCGGGTTCCGGAATACCGGCGCGCCGCCGAGAATTCCCGGTCGAAGGCGCTTTGCGCCTCGGCTTGTTCCTCGGCTTTTTCGGCTTCGGCCGCCGCGGTTTCGGCGCGTTTCGCAAGCATTTCGTATGCGGATTTCCGATCGACAAGCTGATCGTATTTACCGGCCATGTCAGATGCCGACATCACCGCCTTCCGCTCGTCCGCGGTGATCGGTCCCAGTTGCGTCTCGGGCGGCCGGATCAGGGTCCGCTCGACGACGCCCGGCACGCCTTTCTTTTGCAGCATCGAGGTGACGGCCTCCCCCACGCCGACCTCGCGGATCGCGGTTTCGGTGTCGAAAGCCGGGTTCTCACGATAGGTTTCGGCCGCAAGCCGCAGGTTCTTGCGGTCCTTTGCCGTGAAGGCCCGCAGGGCATGCTGAATGCGGTTGCCGAGCTGTCCCAGAATGTCCTCGGGGATGTCGGCGGGGTTTTGCGTGATGAAATAAACACCCACTCCCTTGGACCGGATCAGCCGCGCAACCTGCTCGACCTTGTCCACCAGAACCTTGGGCGCATCCTCGAACAAAAGATGCGCCTCGTCGAAGAAGAACACGAGCCTGGGTTTGTCGGGGTCGCCGACTTCGGGAAGTTCCTCGAACAGCTCGCTCAGCAACCACAGCAGGAACGTGGCGTAGAGCCGGGGCGCGCCCATCAGCTTGTCCGAAGCCAGGATGTTGACCATTCCCTTGCCGGCTGCGTCGGTGCGCATCAGGTCTGCAAGGTCCAGCGCGGGTTCGCCAAACAGACGGGTGCCGCCCTGGTTGTCCAGCACCAGAAGCCGGCGCTGAATGGCGCCGATGGAGGCGGTCGAGATGTTGCCGTAGCGCAGCGACAGGTCCGCCCTGTTCTCGCCGATCCAGACCAGCAGGGCCTGAAGATCCTTCAGGTCCAGTAGAGGCATGCCCTCTTCGTCCGCCAACCGGAAGGCGATGTTCAGGATCCCCTCCTGCGCGTCGGACAACTCCAGCAGGCGCGACAGCAACAGCGGACCCATCTCGGTCACGGTCGTGCGCACGGGATGTCCCTGCTCGCCGAACAGATCCCAGAACGTGACCGGGCAGGTCTTGTAGGAAAAGCTCGAAAACCCGATGCGTTCGGCGCGTTCGGTGAAGGCCGGATGCAACTTGTGCTCGGGCAACCCGGATTTCGCCAGGCCGGACAGGTCGCCTTTCACATCGGCCAGAAATACCGGCACGCCGGCGTCGGAAAAGCCTTCGGCCAGGATTTGCAGGGTCACCGTCTTTCCCGTGCCTGTGGCCCCCGCGATCAGGCCATGGCGGTTGGCGTATTTCAGAGCCAGCCCTTGCGGCACTTGATAATCCTGACCCGCACCGCCCAAAAAAACCGTTTCATCCATGGACCTTACACCCCAAATCTCCATCGCTTCCCGGCAAGCATACAAAGTTAACCTTTGCCTGCGATAGTCCCTATATCCGCAGGTCCGCTATCGGATTTGGCGGGTAGTCTTCCTCCCTGTCGACTGGCCGTGCCTTCGGGCACGGCATTTTTCGTGAACATGACAACTTATCATTTGATTACAAACCGATACCCGAACGCAAAAATTTGTTTGGATAGCTGTTGACCCGTGGCGATCCCTTTCGTAACGTCTGCGACATAACTAAGTCGGCCAGTCCGACGGGGAGACAAAATTCGGAGAGGGAGCCGACGATACGGCTCCCTTTTCTCGTTTCCGATCCACTGCGCGACCGCAACGGCGGAATTCCGATCACATTCCGACCTCAGCGCCCGATAGCGACTGACACTGTGGTGCAGGCGTGGTAGACGGGGCCAAAACCTGAACCACACAGTATGAGGCATTCATGTTCAAGAACCTGTTCCCGCTGAGCGCGGCTGCACTTGCCGCTTGCGCGGGTATCGCATCCGCTCAACAAACCGGCGAGGCGACATCCCAGCCGGAAGAAACCACTGAGCAGACCGGGCAGACAGCCGACGAAATTCTCGATCTCGGACAGCCTGCCGGCGATGAGCCGCAATTGGGCCAGCGCTATTCCAAGGAAAAGTTCGGCGATTGGGATCTGGCCTGCATCAAGACGCAGGCGGATCAGGATCCCTGTTCCCTGTTGCAGATCCTGAACGGGCCGCAGGGCAATCCGATGGCCGAAATCTCGCTGTTCCGCCTGGAAGAAGGACAGGTCGCCGTCGCGGGCGCGACCGTGGTCGTGCCGCTCGAAACCCTGCTGCCGGCACAGCTCACGATCTCGATCGATGGCGCGCCGGGCAAGCGATACAACTACTCCTTCTGCAACCCGATCGGATGCGTCGCGCAGATCGGGCTGACCCAGGCGGATGTCGATGCCATGAAAAAAGGCGCCAAGGCCACGATTTCCCTGGTGCCGGCCCCGGCCCCCGATCAGGTGATCAGCCTCGATCTTTCGCTGAGCGGGTTTACGGCCGGCTACGACGTGGTGGATGTCGTCACCAACTGAACCTGATCGAACCGCGCGCGGGCCGTGGGCGCGATCCGTCCGCGGCCCCGCGTTTTTGCTGGATCACACTTTGCGCAAGGCAAGCACGGCGTTCAATCCGCCAAAGGCAAACGCATTGCTCAAGGTCACATCCACCTTGGCCTCGCGCGCTTCGTTCGGAACGACATCCAGAGCGCATTCGGGATCGGGTTCTTCATATCCGATGGTCGGAGCGATGATGCCATCGCGCAGCGCCATGATGCAGGCCAGCAACTCGACCGCCCCGGTGCCGCCGATCAGGTGACCGTGCATCGATTTGGTGGATGAAATCATCAGGTCATCCGCATGTGGCCCGAACACATCCGCGACGGCGGCGCATTCGGTCTTGTCGTTTGCGGCCGTTCCCGTGCCATGGGCGTTGATGTACCCGACTTCGCTGGCGTCGATCCGGGCATCCGCCAAAGCCCCGGCCATGGCACGTGCCGCCCCTTGCTTGCTGGGCATCACGATGTCGGCGGCGTCCGAAGTCATCGCAAAACCCACAACTTCGCACAGGATGTCGGCACCGCGCGCGCGGGCGCGCTCGAACTCCTCGAAGATGAAGACCCCCGCGCCCTCGCCCTGCACCATGCCGTTGCGGTTGGCGCTGAACGGGCGGCAGGCGTCCTTGGACATGACGCGCAGACCCTCCCACGCCTTGACGCCGCCGAAGCACAGCATCGATTCCGAACCGCCCGTCACCATCGCCGGAGCCGCACCGCTGCGCACCATCTGAAAGGCAAGGGCCATGGCGTGGTTGGACGAGGCGCAGGCCGTCGAGACGGTAAAGCTGGGCCCCTTGAGATTGTATTCCATCGAAACGTGGCTGGCCGCCGCGTTGTTCATCAGTTTCGGCACGACAAACGGATGAATCCGGTTCTTTCCATCTTCATAGACCGAACGGTAGTTGTCGTCCCAGGTCGAAACCCCGCCGCCCGCGGTCCCCAGAACCACGCCCGATCTCGCGGCGAGATCGCCGTGGAACTCGATTCCCGACTGCTCGATGGCTTCCTTTGCAGCCGTCAGCGTGAATTGCGTGAACCGGTCATAAAGCGTCATCTGCTGGCGATTGAACCGGCCTTCGGCCCCGAACCCGCGCACCTGACCGCCGATCCGGATCGACAGCCGCTCGACATCGCGAAAATCCAGCTCGCCAATGCCGCAGCGGCCCTCGCGCATGGCTTCGAGTGTTTCGGGGACCGAGTGACCAAGGGAATTGATGGTTCCGGCCCCGGTAATGACGACGCGCTTCATGATCGTCGTCAGACCTTTTCCGCCACCAGTTTTTCAATGCCCGCAATGATCGCCGCCACGTTCGAGATGTCGAAATCGCTGGCGGTCGGTTCGTTGGCGTTGAAGGGGATCGAGATGTCGAACTCTTCCTCGATGGCGAAGATGCTTTCGACCAGACCCAGACTGTCGATGCCCAGATCCTCAAGCTTGCTTTCGGGCGTCACATCGGATGGCTCCAGCACGGCCTGCTCTGCGATGATTGCGATGACGCGATCGCTGATGCTCATGTTCGTCCCCTGACTGTCGCTTTGGGGGTGATTTAATCGCTCGGAGGCTGTTTGAAAACCGCCTTTTTCAGAACCTCTACGTCACGGGCCATGCGCGGCAGGCGGCGCAGCGCCTTGTAAATCTCGGTGTGGCTTTCCATCTTGATGCCGGGATAGCCAAGAATAACGCGGCCGGCCGGGACGTTGGAGAGGATCTTGGTGCCGCCGCCTGAAATCACCCCGTCGCCGATGAAGATGTTGTCCACGACGCCGGTCTGCCCGCCCAGAACCACGTTGTTGCCGATCTCGACCGACCCCGAGATGCCGGTCTGCCCGCACAGCAGACAGTCGCGCCCGACCCGCGTGTTGTGGCCGACATGGACCAGATTGTCCAATTTGGTACCGTTGCCGATACGGGTGTTCCGGATTGTACCATTGTCGATGGTGCTGTTCGCGCCGACTTCGACATCGTCACCGATCTCGACGGCCCCCAGCGAGTGAATGCGCAACCAGCTTTGCGCCTTGGCATCTCCCTGATCGCCCAGGGTCTTGCGCACGTTCTCGACACCCGACACTTCGGGCGTGACGAAGCTGAAGCCGTCGCCGCCGATCCGCGCACCGGGCTGGGCGACGAACCGGTCCCCGATCACCGAGCGGGCGCCGATGCTGACCATCTCGCGCAGGACCGTCCTTTCCCCCAGCGTCACGTCCATGCCGACGCAACACTGCGGGCCGATCACCGATCCGGCCCCGATTCGGGCGCGCGGGCCGATGACGGCCAAGGCTCCGATGGCGACATCGGCCCCGATCTCGGCGGTGGGATCGACGACCGCCGAGGGGTGGATGCCGGGCTGCACCCCCTGCCCCCGGTCCAGCATGACCGTGACACCGGCCATGGCCATGCGCGGGCGCGGCGCGAAGATGGCCGCCTCGAGTCCCATGGCCCGCCAGTCCGCGTCCGGCCACACGATGGCGGCGCGGGCGTGGCCCTCGTTCAGGCTGTCGGCATATTTCGGCGACATGGCCATGGCCAGATCCGTCGGACCGGCGTCGCCCGGTTCGGCCGCGCGCAGAATGGTCAGATCCAGGTTTCCGTCAGCCTCGGCCTTCAGGGCCTCGGCGATCTGTCGGACGGTGAACTGCATGTGGGGCTCCCGAGGAATGGATTTGCCCCACGTGATTAACTCCGAACCGCCGGCAGGGCCACCCCTGCCTTTTCCAGTGCATTCCACACTTTCCGGTCACGCCCGTAAACGTCGCGGCGGTACTGAACCTGGCCCTTGGGTCCGATGTAGGCGGTGCGGTAGATCAGATGAACCGGGACGGGTTCCGCCAGCGGTACGGTGGTCTCGCGCCCGGTGTTGAGCACCCGGTGAAAGAAGTCCTTGGGATTCTCCTCCTGCCGCGCCAGCAGCGCATAGGCGAAGTCGAAAGGATCGGCCAGCCGGATGCAGCCATGCGAAAAGGCGCGCACCTGCTTGGCGAACAGGTTCTTGTGGGGCGTGTCGTGAAGATAGATATTGTGTTCGTTGGGGAACATGAACTTCACCAGACCCAGCGCGTTGCTCTTGCCCGGCGGCTGACGCATGGCAAAGGGAAAGCTCCGGGCCGAGAACTGGCTGAAATCCACAGCGCCGCGATTGACCCTGCGGCCGCGGCTGTCGGTGATCTCGATATGGCCGACGGCGTGCGGGTTGGCGCGCAGTTTCGGCAGGTATTCCTTGGTGATGATCGAACGCGGGACATACCAGCTCGGGTTGATGACCATGTGCTCCATCTGGTCCGAGAACTCGGGGCTTTGGCGGTCATGGGTGTTCTTGCCGATCACCGCCCGAGTCTCGAAGGTGACGCGCCCGTCATCCACGATCTTGGCCGAGAAATCGGTCTGGTTCACCAGAACGTGCCGCCCGCCGCGATCGCGCGGCAACCAGCGTTCGCGCTCCATCGCAACGATGACCGAATGCAGCCGGTCGACCACCGACTTGTTGATCTCGGCAATGGTCTCCTTTCCGGCCACACCGTCGGCTTCCAGGCCATGGGCCTGCTGAAAGGCCATGACCGCATCGCGCAACCGGTCGTCGTAGCGCGGGCTGGCACTGGGCTTCATGAAATTCATGGCGACAAGACGGTTGCGCAGGCGGACCACATCCGGGCCGCTGTCGCCCCGCTCCATCTTGCGCACCGGAACGGTCGCGCCCCATCCGCCGGACAGCAGCAGATCCTCGAGATACAGCTTGTGTTTCTGCAAGGCCCGATATTGCAGCGTGTCCGGCGCCAGCGACGCGAGATAGGACCGCGCGTCGGACCGGGAGATTTCACGCAGATACGCGGTGGCCGGGCGACGCTCGACCGTGCGCACCATGCCCTTGTCGATGGCGGAGGGAGTCAGCAGGCCGGTCTGCACGTCCCTGGCATATTTCACGAAGGTCCGGCTCAGTTCCGCTTCGACCCGCCCCAGATCGCGCAGGGTCTTGGCGTCCTGCACCTGACGCATCAGGTCGCCCACGTCATACCGTTCGACCGGCAGGCCGTGCAGATCCGCCGTGGAAAGCGCCCGGATCAGCGCCGCGCGCCGGGCCGCCTGCTCGGGCCCTTGTCCGGTCCAGATAGGGTCGTATCCGGTTTCGCGATAGAACGCCGCGATATCCTTCTGGTCCAGGACGGCTTCGGCGACCGCCTGTTTGAAGGCGACGCTCTGGGCGGATACCTGCGCGGCCGAGGAAAAAACCGCCGCGACGGTGACAAGAACAGCTGTTGCGAGGGCGCGCCGGAGACGTTGACCGGAAAAAATCATTGGAAGAACCTTGGACATCAAAAAACGGAACTGGTTGTTTCTGGCCGTACGATTGTCAGAAGAAGACATGGCAAATGTCCATTCACAAAAACGAAAAATCACGTCAAAGGCGATGCCTGATGCCGCGTTGCATCGGATGATGGGCCGCCGCACGGCCGGGAATTGTGTCAAAAATGCGGCACCCTGTATCATCTGCGCAAAAAATTGCCGAAAACTTCCCCTTGAAAAGATGCACCCGAAACAATTCTTGGCCGACGAATCCGACTGTGCCATAAAACCGGCATCTGGGGATGGAAGCAATTGTCAAAAAAGTGCGCGTAACATCGTGCGCAGGCAGGAAATGTACGGGACGAAGCAGTAAATGACAAAAATCGGCTCTACGGGCTTATCAAGGCGTGCTTTGTTGGGTGCCTTCGCGGCGACCGCCATTTCGGCGGCGCCAACGTTCTCCAAGGCGGCTGGATTTCTGAGGGGCGGCGGCGACATCCGGCGCATTCGGATGTATTCCGGCCGGACCGGCGAACGGCTGGACATGATCTATTGGGTTGATGGCGACTACATCAAGGACGCCGTGGCAGAGATCAACCATTTCATGCGCGATTGGCGCACGGATCAGGTGAAATCCATGGATCTGCGCACCGTCGACATCATGGCGGCGGCGCACAACCTTTTGGACGTGAGCGAACCCTACATGCTCCTGTCCGGATATCGCAGCCCGCAAACCAATGCGATGCTGCGCTCGCGGTCGCGCGGTGTGGCCCGGAACTCTTTGCACATGAAGGGTCAGGCGGCCGATCTCCGACTGTCGTCGCGTTCCGTCGGCCAGTTGGCCAAGGCGGCGATGGCCTGCCGCGCGGGCGGCGTCGGGCGGTATTCGCGTTCGAACTTCGTGCATATGGATTGCGGCGAGGTCCGCAGCTGGGGCGGCTGACGACACCGACGCATCACAAACACGTCCCTGCAATCCCCGCGCCAACGGGCCGGGGATTGGCGATGTACACTGGCTTTCCTGTCCCGCAGTCCTGACCCGCCTTTGCCCTTCGGCAGCGGACGATGGTCCGAAATCGCAGCCCCCGCATTTCGACGGTCTCCGCTCGATGGCCGTGTTCGCCCATCGCCCTGTCCGACAAAAAATCCCCGCCAAATCTGCCTTTTATGCTTTACTGGTTCGGCATCCATTGCGTCGATCCATCGAAAGCAAGAGGCCGAGCGTCATGGCGAACACCCAGCAAACGCCGCAGAAGGACGGTGGAGGCAGTCTTGAAAAAGCCGCGCTCGACTCGGTCTACGAAACCCTGGAATGTTCCCCGGACGGTCTGAGCGGCGCCGAGGCCAAGGCCCGGCTCGCCAAATACGGGCGCAACGAACTTGCGGAAAAACAGCTCAGCGACCTTCAGCGGTTTGCGCGGTATTTCTGGGGGCCAATCCCGTGGATGATCGAGATCGCGGCGGTCCTGTCGGCGCTGATCGGACATTGGGCCGATTTCAGCATCATCATGGTGCTGTTGATCTACAACGCGGTGTCAGGGTTCTGGCAGGAGCGCAAGGCCGCCGATGCACTGGCCGCGCTCAAGGCCGGGATGGCGCCCAAGGCGGATGTCAAGCGGGACGGCAGTTTCGCGCGGATCGACGCGGCCGAGATCGTGCCGGGCGACATCGTCCGCGTCAAACTCGGCGATGTGGTTCCGGCCGATGTGCGCTTCGTCGAGGGCGAATATGTCAGCATCGATCAGGCCGCGCTGACGGGAGAGTCGCTGCCGGTCGCCAAAAAGGTCGGAGATGTCGGCTATTCCGGCAGCATCGCCAAGAAGGGCGAGATGACGGCCGTCGTCATCGGCACCGGCAACGACACGTTCTTTGGTCGCACCGCAAGCCTGGTGGCGGGCGCCGGTGCCGGCATGTCCCATTCGCAAAAGGCCGTGGCCCATATCGGCGATTTCCTGATCGTCCTGTCGCTGATCCTGGCGGTCATTCTGGTCGGCTCGGAAGTCTACCAGAGGATCGTGGTCGAACACGCCTGGCATTGGTCGGCGGCGGCGGACATTCTGCGCACCGTTCTGGCCCTGCTGATCGCCTCGATCCCGGTCGCCATGCCCACGGTGATGACCGTGACCAACGCGCTGGGCGCGATGAACCTGTCGAGGAAGAAGGCCATCGTCTCGCGCCTGGAAGCCATCGAGGAGCTTGCGGGCGTCGACGTCCTCTGCTCGGACAAGACCGGCACGCTGACCAAGAACCAGCTGAGCCTGGGCGATCCCGTGCTGTTCGAGGCCAAGGACGCGCAGGATCTGATCCTGGCCGGTGCGCTCGCCTCTCATGCCGATGGCGACGATCCCATCGACGCGGTCGTGATCAATGGATTGCAGAGCGCGGACATTCTGAAAACGTATGACCAGACCAAATTCGTGCCCTTCGATCCTGTCTCGAAACGGACCGAAGCGCAGGTCACGGACCCCCAGGGGCATTCCAAGACCTACACCAAGGGCGCGCCGCAGATCGTTCTGGACATGGCCACGATAGCCCCCGCCGCCAAGGAAAAGGCCGAACAGGCGGTGGCCGAGCTGGCCGCGAAAGGAATGCGTGCGCTGGGGGTGGCCCGGTCGGACGACAACGGCGCCAGCTGGCATTTCCTTGGCATTCTGTCGATGTACGATCCGCCGCGCGACGATTCCAGGCAAACCATCCAGCAAGCCAAGGCGCATGGCCTTCAGGTCAAGATGGTGACCGGGGACGATGTCGCCATCGGCAACGAGATTTCCGGCGAACTCGGGATGGGAACGCATCTGCAGGCCGCATCCGATCTGTTCACCGACGGCATGGACATGGATCACCTGCCGGCGCGGGTGACCGAATGCGTCGAAAAGGCGGACGGGTTCGCCCGCGTCTTCCCCGAGCACAAATACGCCATCGTCAAGGCCTTGCAGGACCGCGGCCACGTCGTCGCCATGACCGGCGACGGCGTCAACGACGCGCCGGCGTTGAAGCAGGCCGATTGCGGCATCGCGGTGAGCGGCGCAACCGACGCAGCCCGCGCCGCCGCCGCCCTGATCCTGACGGCGCCCGGCCTGTCCACGATCATCGACGCCATCGAGGAGGCGCGGCAGATCTTCGAACGCATCGTCAACTACATCGTCTATCGCGTCGCCATGACGCTCGACATCATGTTCGTCGTGGTGCTGGCGACGGTGGTGTTCGGGTTTTCGCCGCTGACGCCGATCATGATCATCATGCTGGCGCTGCTGGACGACGTGCCGATCATGACGATTGCCTATGACAATACCGATCTGCCCAAATCCCCGGTGCGTTGGGATATGCGGCGCATTCTTTTCGGGGCCAGCCTGATGGGGGTGTTGTCGGTCGTGCAGACCTTTGGGCTGTTGCTGATCGGCATGGAGTGGCTGGACAACCCCGCGTGGCAATCCTGGATCGCGCTGACCAGAGATCAGGTTCAGACGGCGCTGTTCCTGCAACTGGCCGCGGGCGGGCACCTGCTGCTGTTCGTGGTCCGGTCGCGCGGGCCGTTCTACAGCCGGCCCTGGCCGGCACGGCCGCTGTTGCTTGCCGTGCTGGGCACGCAGCTTTTGGCGGTATTGCTCTGCGGCTTCGGCTGGTTCGTCACGCAGATCCCGTGGACGGTCATCGCGCTGGTCTGGATCTACATGCTGATCTGGCTGGTCGTGCTGGATCAGGTGAAACTTGCCATGTTCCGCAGGCTCAGGTGGGCGCAGGCAATGGCGTGACATCACAGACAGAGGCACAGGCCATGCATTACTTCAACACATTCCGCGTCAAGCCGGGCAGCAAGGTCGATCTTGGCGCCATCGATCCAGGTTTCAAGGACAAGCATGAAAGCCATGCCCACGCCTTGCCGGAAATCGAATCCTATTCGCAGAAACTCGGCGCGCTGCAGTACCTGATGTATGCAGAAAAGAAACGCTCGTTGCTGATCTGCCTGCAAGGGCCCGATGCCGCCGGGAAGGATGGGACGATCAACCACGTGCTGGCCGCCATGAATCCGCAGGGATGCGCCGTCAGCGGCTTCAAGGTTCCGTCGGAGGAAGAGGCCGCGCATGATTTCCTGTGGCGCTACCACAAGGCCACGCCGGTCAAGGGCCAGGTCGCGATCTTCAACCGGTCGCACTACGAGGATGTGCTTGTCGTGCGGGTGCACGACCTTGTCCCCGAAGACGTTTGGAGCCAGCGATACGAACACATCAACGCTTTCGAAAGGCTGCTGCATGACAACGGAACGCATGTTCTGAAGTTCTTTCTTCACATCAGCCCCGAAGAACAGCTGCGCCGGTTCAAGGAACGGATCGACGATCCGGCCCGGCATTGGAAGATCAGTGAGGGCGACTATGCGGAACGCCCCTATTGGGATGCCTATTCAAAAGCCTTCGAGGCCGCCCTGAGCAGATGCAGCACCGACCACGCGCCCTGGTTCGTCATTCCGGCCAACCACAAGTGGTTCCGCAATCTTGCCATTTCGCGCATCGTCTCGGAATACATGGAAAGCTTGGGCATGGAGTTTCCCGCGCCCACCGTCGATATCGACGAGATCCGCAAGAAGTACCACCAGGCCGAGAAGGACGGGCTGGAGGGGGCGACATGATCGGTGCGGCCGAATTGAACCGGATCTCGCGGGCGGGCTGAATGTCAGGGACGAGGGACAACCGGGCCAAGCCATTCACGCCGATCCTGCAGGGCGTTTTGCCCATCGAGCGCGGGCGAATTCCGACCGAGATCCTTGCCGGCCTCACCTTCGCCAGCCTCGCGATCCCCGAAGTCATGGGCTATACCAAGATCGCGGGAACGCCGGTCGTGACCGGGCTCTACACCATCCTGATACCGATGGCGCTGTTCGCCATCTTCGGGTCGTCGCGGCACCTAGTGGTCGGGGCGGATTCCGCCACGGCTGCGATCACGGCCTCTGCCCTGGCGGGAATGGCGGCCACCGGTTCCTCGGAATATCTGGCGCTGGCCTCGCTTCTGGCGCTGATGGCGGCGGGCTTTTTGATTGCAGCCCGGCTGGTGGGGCTTGGGTTTCTAGCGGATTTTCTGTCTCGCACGGTGCTGGTCGGGTTTCTGACCGGGGTCGGGATACAGGTTGCCATCGGCGAATTGCCGGGGTTGCTGGGAATCGAGGTCGCGGGGCATGGCGTCATTGCCAAGCTGGAAGGACTCGCGGGAACGATCGACCGGTTTCATCTGCCGACGCTTGGGGTCGCGCTGGCGGTCCTGGCCGTGGTGATCGGGTGCCGGCGCGTTTCAAAGCGCCTGCCCGGTCCACTGTTCGCGGTTCTTGGCGTGATTGCGCTCAGCTGGGCGTTCGATTTCCAGAGCCGCGGCATCAAGGTGCTGGGCGAGATCCCGAGCGGACTGCCGAGCCTGGCCATTCCCGAGGTGGACTGGAGCTTTCATTTGATCTGGCAGCTCCTGCCCACCGCCCTGTCCATTTTCGTGGTGATCCTTGCCCAGAGCGCCGCCACCTCGCGCGCCTACGCCGCCCGCTACGAGGAGCGTTTCAGCGAGAATTCCGACCTTGTCGGCCTCGGGCTGGCCAATCTCGGCGCGGCGTTTTCCGGTACCTTCGTGGTCAACGGCAGCCCGACCAAGACCGAGATGGTGGACAGCGCCGGGGGGCGCAGCCAGCTTGCGCAGCTCACGACCGTGGTGGTCGTGCTGGTCGTCATCCTGTTCCTGACCGGCCCGCTGGCCCATATGCCGAGCGCCGCCCTGTCCGCGATCGTCTTTCTCATCGGGATCAACCTGATCGATCTGAAGGGGATGCGCGACATCCATGCCAAGGCGCGTTCCGAATTCTGGGTCGCCCTGGCCACGGCGGTGGTCGTGGTTCTGCTGGGGGTGGAACAGGGCATCGTCTTTGCGATGATCCTGTCGCTGATCGACCATACGCGGCGAGGATACCACCCCCGCAATACCGTCATCGTCAAGGACGACACGGGCGGCTGGCACACGAAACCCGTTTCGGACCCGGCCGAGTTCCTGCCGGGGTTGCTGATCTACCGGTTCTCGCACGGCATGTACTATGCCAACGCGGAAGTCCTGGCGAACGAAGTCGCAACGCTGTCGCAGCGCCCTGGCCTGCGCTGGTTCTGCGTCGATGCATCCGCCGTGGACGATATCGATTTTTCCGCAGGCTACGCGCTGCGTTCGGCCATCGAAATGCTGAGGGGTCGCGGAGTGAAGCTGGCCTTTCTGCTGGTCTCGCCGGCGGCACGGAAGGAACTGGACCGGTACGGCGTGACCGCGCTGGTCGGAGAGAATATGTTCTTTGCCTCGGCGGCGGACTTGACCGACGCCTACCAGCGCGCGATGAAAGCGCCCCAGGGGAACGCCGACGCGGAAAGCGAGGAGAGGTCGTGAGTTACTGCGATCGCCGCCCAGGCACTTGGCCGAGATGGCGCACCTGAGAGGATTCGAACCTCTGGCCTCTGCCTTCGGAGGGCAGCGCTCTATCCAGCTGAGCTACAGGTGCCTGCGCCGTTAGCTAACCTTGTTCCGATCCCGGTGCAACATCAAATTCCCGCACACCGAGCACCGGGCGCCTCCTCCCGAACGGGCAACACCGGGGCCGGATCAGGCAAACAGATCGTGAGCGAGTTCCAGGGCTTCGATCAGGGTATCGACCTCGTCACGGGTGTTGTAGAGCCCGAAACTCGCGCGGCAGGTGGCGGTCACGCCGAGGTGGTCCATCAGCGGCCCGGCACAGTGGTGCCCGGCCCTGACCGCAACGCCTTTCTTGTCGAGAATGGTCGATACGTCATGGGCATGCCCGGCCCCGTCCAGGGTGAAGCTGAAGATGGCAGCCTTGTCCGGGCGCGTGCCCTGAACCTGCAGCCAGTTGAGCCCGGTCAGACGCTCCATCGCGTAGTCGCGTAGTCCCGCCTCATGCGCGGCGATGTTTTCCATCCCCAGGCCCATCATGTAGTCCAGAGCCGCACCCAATCCGATGATCTGCACGATGCCCGGCGTGCCGGCCTCGAACTTCATCGGCGGGTCGTTGTAGATGACTTCGTCCTTGGAGACTTCCTTGATCATGTCCCCGCCGCCGATGAAGGGGCGCATTTCCGCCATGCGTTCGGATCTGATGTAGATCGCACCCGACGCCGAGGGGCCATAGAGCTTGTGCCCGGTGATCGCGTAGAAATCGCAGCCGATGTCCTGCACGTCCACCGGCATGTGGACCGCCGCCTGGCTGCCATCCACAAGTACCGGGACACCCTTGGCATGTGCGCCTTCGGTGATGGATTTCACATCGACGACGGTGCCCAGCACGTTCGAGCAATGCGTCACCGCCACGAGCCGCGTTTTCGGACCGATCGCGTCGATCACCGCCTGCGGGTCCAGGCCGCCGTCGGCACCGATATCGACCCATTTCAGCACCACCCCCTGACGTTCCCGCAGGAAATGCCAGGGCACGATGTTGGCGTGGTGCTCCATGACGCTCAGAACGATCTCGTCCCCCGCCTGCAACCGCGGCATCGCCCAGCCATAGGCGACAAGGTTGATACCCTCGGTCGTGCCCGAGTTCAGAACAATTTCGGTCTCATCTGCCGCACCGAGAAACCGGGCGATGGTTCCGCGCACCGATTCGTACTTTTCGGTTGCCAGATTCGAGAGGAAATGCAGCCCGCGGTGGACGTTGGAATACTCCTCGGCATAAGCAGTCGTCACGGCATCGATGACGGCCTGGGGTTTCTGCGCCGAGGCGCCATTGTCGAGATAGGTCAGCGGTTGTCCGTTGACCATGCGGGACAGAATGGGGAAGTCGGCTCGGATCTTGTGAACGTCATACATGCGCGGTGGATCCCGGAATTGGCCCCCCGACAAGGGACAGCAGGACGATGAGAATGACGGCAATGGCCAGCGCCGACAGCACCAGCACGCCGACAGCCCTGGCCAGCGAGCCCAGCCTGTGAGCCTGGTCGATGAAGTGGACGGTGATGTAGAGCCCCAGCAGGAACGACGCGACCGCCAACAGGACCGAAAGCAGCGGAACGGTCAGCAACAGGATCAGGCCCGCCGCCTGTATGGCGACCTTGAGGTATTGAACCCAGATCATGAGCACCATCATGTCGTCGAACGATGCGGTGCCCCCCATCCTGCGCCCCACATGATAGAAGGCGAAGATGGTCAGGATCAGACCGCCACCGACGAAGGCAGCATAGACGATCAACGAGCCGGAGATCTCCTGCAACTCGCTGTCCACCACGGGCAGAACCAGATTCGAGGCGGCCTGGAGCATTGTGTTCAGGACCACCGCCAGCGCCAGAGCGACCCACAGGGTCTCGCGGTTCAGCCGCAGGGCCATGAGGCGGCGGGCGGCCTCGGCCGGGTCGGTGACCGTCAGGACGGCAAGGTTGCTCAGATAGGTCGTGTTCATGCGCCGGGCCTTTCTGCCTGTCGCAGTCCCGATAGCCAGAACCAGACGAAGACCGCAACCCAAATCAGCCCGACGACACTCAGGGCCGGACCGGGGCCGATGAATCCGGCGATCAGACCGTTCAACAGCACCAGCGGCGTCGAGGCCAGCAGCGCCCAGAACAAGGCCAGCCGCGCCCCGTAGGAGGTTCCGGCACCGCCGACCAGGCGCGCGCCCAGATGCGAGAGCCAGGCCAGAACGTATAAGCACAGCGGCAGGATGAACAGCGAGCCCATCAGCGCCCCGCCCAGAAGCATGTTGAGCTCAAGCCCCTCAAGATGGGCGCGGCGGGCCAGGCTTGGCATCTGCGCGACAAAAGCGATGGCGCAAAAGGCCATCAGGAACGCCAATGCCCTGTCCTCGCGCGGCCCCATGTCGAGCAGCCTGCGGACGACACGCCCCGGCCCCCTGTAGGTGGCCACTATGTCGGTCGTCACCGGCATCAGCTGCGCCGGGCCAGCCAGCCTTCGAGACGCGAGACGATATCCTCGGCCAGTGCCCGATCCTCGATCTCGTCCACCGCCTCGGCCAGGAAGGCCAGGGTCAGCATGTTGGTCGCATCCTTGCGCGGCACGCCGCGGGCGCGCAGATAGAACAACGCGGTTTCGTCGATCGCCCCGGATGTCGAGCCGTGCGAGCAGGCCACGTCGTCGGCATAGATCTCCAGCTCGGGCTTGGCGAGGAACTGGCTGTCCTCGTCCAGCAACAGCGACTGGCTGATCTGATAGCCGTCCGTCTTCTGCGCGCCTTCCTTGACGAGAATCTTGCCCTGGAAGACACCGGTGGCACCGTTGCGCAGCACTTTCTTGAACACCTGGCGGCTTTCGCAGTTCACGGCGTCATGCGTGATGAAAACGGTATCGTCATGGTGAAAGTCGCCATCGCCGACGCAGGCGCCGGCCACATGGGCCACCGCGTCGTCACCGGTCAGTTCGACCACCTGCTCGTTGCGGGTCAGAACGCCGTTCACCGTGAGCGTGAAGGATTTGTAGACCGAGTTCCGCCCCAGCCGCGTGAACATGTGCGTCGCGGCGCGGCGTTCATGATCGCGTCCCTGCGCGCGCACGTGGTGCAAGGTGCCCCCATCGGCAATGTCGATCTCCATGCACTTGTTGAACCGCGACGCCGCCGGACCGTTTTCGAGAATGGTCACTTCGGCCCCGCTTTCGACCCGGACGACATGGTGCAGGATCACGTCCGAAGTTTCCGATTCATGACGGTAGATCAGGCTGATCGGCTTGGAAGGCTTGCCGGTTACGTGTATCGCGACGCCATCCGTTGCGAAGGCCGTGTTGAGCGCCGCCAGAGGACGCGGCACCGGATGCTGACCTTTAGCTTCAAGAACGCCGTACAACTCCTTGGCCCAGTGGATATCCTTGCAGCAGATGTCCTCAAGTCGGTCGATCCGGACGCCGTCCAGCGCAAGGTTGTCGGATTCCTCGGCGCTGAAAACGCCATCGACAAAGACGATCTTGAGCCTGTCAAAGGCGTCGAACATCATCGGTTCGTCCGCGTCGAACAGGGCCGCCTTGGGCGCATCGGGCGAGATCAGCGTGTCCGGACGCGTGTATTTCCAATACTCGTCCCGTCGGCCCGGAAGCCCCAGTTCGCGAACACGCGCCAGCGCAGCCTGCCGCGCCTCCTTCGTGCAGCCGGCCTCGGGCTGTTTCAGGACCGCCAACCGGGCCTCGGTGGCGGATTGTTTCACTTCGGGGACCGCCATCAGTTCACCTCGGCCAGAATGTCTGCGTAACCGTCGTTTTCGACCTGAAGCGCAAGCTCGGGTCCGCCCGACTTCACGATGCGTCCATCAGCCATGACATGCACCACGTCCGGGCGGATGTGATCCAGCAGGCGCTGGTAGTGGGTGATCACCAGGAACCCGCGCCCGGCATCGCGCAAGGCGTTCACGCCTTCCGCCACCAGCTTCATCGCATCCACATCCAGGCCCGAGTCGGTTTCGTCCAGAATGCACATCTTGGGCTCGAGAAGAGCCATCTGCAGAATCTCGTTGCGCTTCTTCTCACCGCCGGAGAAACCCACGTTGACCGGCCGCTTGAGCATGTCGGCGTCGATCTTCAAAGCCTTGGCCTTGGCCCGCACGGTCTTGAGGAAATCGGCCGCCGACAGTTCCTCTTCGCCGCGCGCCTTGCGCTGCGCGTTGACCGCCGTCCGCATGAAGGTCATGTTGCCGACGCCCGGAATCTCGACCGGGTATTGAAACGCAAGGAACAGCCCGGCGGCAGCGCGCTCTTCGGGTTCAAGCTCCAGCAGATCCTGGCCTTCCAGGGTCGCGGTCCCCTCGGTCACTACATAGCCGTCACGCCCCGACAGAACATAGCTGAGCGTGGACTTGCCCGAGCCGTTCGGCCCCATGATCGCGTGCACCTTGCCCGCATCGACCGTCAGATCGACGCCTTTGAGGATCTCCTTGTCCTCTTCTTCAAGTTTGACGTGCAGATTCTTGATTTCCAGCATTTTTTCCTCGTCTTTTCTTGCCTTGCGAGTGGCAGAGGCCGTGTTCCCGACACCGCGCAACGGCTGCGCGGCGGTGCCTTGTTGCTATTTTCCGACAGAAACCGCGGTACCGCTGACCGACACCATCAGCATCGTGTCCCCGACGATCTCGTAATCCAGGTCCACACCGACCACCGCATTGGCGCCCATCGCCGCGGCGTGGTCCCGCATTTCGTCCATGGCGGTGTTGCGGGCATCCTGCAGCTTGCTTTCATAGGCGCCCGAGCGTCCGCCGACGACATCCGTGATCGAAGCGAAGAAGTCCCGCACCACATTGGCCCCCATGATGGCCTCGCCCACCACGACGCCGTGATACTTGGTGATCCGGTGTCCTTCGATATTCGGTGTCGTCGTCACGATCATGTCCAATTCCCTTTTCGTCCCGCTGTATTCAGGATCGCGTCATGAAGTGAAAGATCTGCCGCAGCCGATCCGCAGGGACCGGTGTCGGTTGAACCTCGAATACCCCGAACCGTCCGATGATCTCGGGCTTTCCGATATAGTCCTCGACCTGTTGGTGCCATTTTCGGTTGGCATAATCGTCGAAAATGAGCGTCACGGGCCGCGTGATGTTGAAGGCCGTGGCCAGCGCACACCCCATCCGAAACCGGCCATCGACATAGACGACATCCGGGTGCTCAAAACCCGGCCGGGTCCAGACATCCAGCGCATAGGACGGAAACTTCCGCCAGTCCGCATCGGACGCCGGGTGGCCCCAATCGCGGGTCGGTCCAATATCCGTCCAGAGGATTTCGACCCGAGACCCTTCGGCGGGAGGATGGGCGTCGATCCAACGTTGCACCTGCCCGGCCCATGCCCGGTCGCTTTCGACCGAGGTGATGTGCGTGTCCGGCATCTCGGACGCCATGACCGTCGATCCGCCCGATCCGTATTCCAGAATCACGCGCGCCTCGCCATAGGCCAGACGCAGGGCGTCAGCCTCGTCGGCAGGCAACATCAGCCTGGGGCGCTCCATCTGCAGGGGCTGGACCGTCACGCTCTCACTCCTCGACCGCGCGGGCGGTACACGCCGCGCGAAGCCACTTATCCCACCGAGCCTTCCAGCGAGATCGCAACCAGTTGCTGCGCTTCCATGGCAAATTCCATGGGCAGCGCCTGAAGCACGTCCTTGCAGAACCCGTTGACCACAAGCGCGACCGCCTCTTCTTCGTCCATGCCGCGCTGGCGGCAGTAGAAAAGCTGGTCGTCGTCCACCTTCGACGTGGTCGCCTCGTGTTCGCAACGGGACGAATTGTTGCGCACTTCGATATACGGCACCGTATGCGCGCCACATTTGTCCCCGATCAGCAGGCTGTCGCACTGGGTATAATTGCGCGAGTTCTTCGCCTTGGGATGCATGGAGACAAGACCGCGATAGGTGTTCTGGGCCTTGCCGGCGCTGATGCCCTTGGACACGATCCGCGACTTGGTGTTCTTGCCCAGATGGATCATCTTGGTGCCGGTATCGGCCTGCTGCATGTTGTTGGTGATGGCGATCGAGTAGAACTCACCCTGGCTGTCATCGCCGCGCAGGATGCAGGACGGGTATTTCCAGGTCACGGCCGAGCCGGTCTCGACCTGCGTCCACATCACCTTGGACCGGTCGCCCCGGCAATCGGCGCGCTTGGTCACGAAGTTGTAGATACCGCCCTTGCCTTTTTCATCTCCGGGGAACCAGTTCTGGACGGTCGAGTATTTCACCTCGGCGTCTTCCTCGACGATGATCTCCACCACCGCCGCGTGCAGCTGCGCGGTGTCGCGCTGGGGCGCGGTGCAGCCTTCCAGATAGGACACGTAAGAGCCCTTGTCGGCGATGATCAGCGTCCGTTCGAACTGACCCGTGTTTTCCGCGTTGATGCGAAAATAGGTGCTCAGTTCCATCGGGCAGCGCACGCCGGGCGGCACATAGACAAACGAGCCGTCCGAGAACACGGCCGAGTTCAGCGTGGCGTAGAAATTGTCCGACACCGGAACCACCGAACCGAGGTATTTCTTGACCAGTTCGGGGTGTTCCTTGATCGCCTCCGAGATCGAACAGAAGATCACGCCGTGTTTTTTCAACTCGTCCTGAAAGGTGGTGCCCAACGACACCGAGTCGAACACCGCGTCCACGGCCACCTTGCGGCCTTCGGCCGGCGCGGCCTCGGCCCCTTCGACTCCGGCCAGGATCATCTGTTCCTTCAACGGGATGCCCAGCTTTTCATAGGTCGCAAGCAGCTTTGGATCGACCTCGTCCAGCGATTTGGGCTTTTCCTCCATCGACTTGGGCCGAGCGTAGTAATACTGGTCCTGAAAATCGATAGCGGGATAGTGAACCATCGCCCATTTGGGCTCCTGCATCTGGGTCCAGCGGTCGAAGGCCGCCAGGCGCCAGTCGGTCATCCACTCGGGCTCGCCATTCTTTTCCGAGATCAGCCGGACGATGTCCGGGTTCACGCCCTTGGGCGCGTATTCCATTTCGATCTCGGTCTCCCAGCCGTACTTGTAGGTTCCGACCTCTCGCACCGCATCCACGGTTTCCTGATCGACACCTTCCTTGACCTGGGTCTGGTCCAACGCCGCCATGCCCTTCTCCTTGTCTGTTCACGCCGCTCTGGCGCGATGTTTGTTCCGCTGCTTCAGCCAGGCTTCGGCAAAGCGCAGTATGTCTTCTTCCGTCGTCTGCGGCCCGAGCGACACGCGAATGGCGCTTGCCGCCTCGACCTCGCCATACCCCATCGCCGCCAGAACCCGGCTGCTCTTGACCTTGCCGCTGGAACAGGCCGACCCCGCCGAAACGGCAAACCCGGCCAGATCCATCGCCATCACCTGTGTTTCCCCTTTCCAGCCGGGGGTGATGATGCACGAGGTATTCGGAAGCCGCTTCTCGTCTTTTCCGACAAAAATAGTCTCTTTTGCCGAGTCCACAAGAAGATTTTCTAGAATGTTTCTAAGTTTTTCCACTTCGTCCCAGGTACCGTCCGCCAGTTCACGTGCGGCCGCTTCAATTGCGGCGCCGAAGCCTGCGATTCCCAACACGTTTTCCGTTCCGGATCTGCGGCCCATCTCCTGACCGCCGCCGCTGGCCAGAGGCTCGATATCTACGCCCTGCCGCAGGATCAGCGCGCCGACGCCCTTTGGACCGCCAATCTTGTGCGCCGACAGAATGGCCATGTCGGCGCCGCTCCATGCGAAGGAAAACGGGATGCGCCCAACCGCCTGGGTGATATCCAGCAACAACCAGTCGGCCCGGTATGCGCCGAACGGCCATTGACCGTCGATCCTGTCGGGCGGCACAGTCACGATGCCGGTTTCCGAATTGGCCAAACCCATGGCCAGCGTATGTCCGGGGCCATGCGGCCGCGCCGCCGCGTTCGTCATGTCGAAATACGACCAGAGCGCATCGTGCGCAGTGCTGTCCACGAACACGTCACACCCTTCGAGTCTCTGCCCGAGAACCCGCGCGGCCTCGGTCGCCCCCGAGGTAAAGATCACCTCCTGGGGCCGGCATCCGACGGCCTCGGCCACCTGCCCGCGCGCCTTTTCGATCAGCGCCTTGGCGGCGCGGCCTTCGGCGTGGACGGAGGACGGGTTTCCGCAAAGCTCCATCGCCGAAATCATGGCCTGACGCGCCTCGGGCCTGAGCGGCGCGGTGGCATTGTGGTCAAGGTAAACGCGTTTCATGGATGCATCTTTTTTCGCAGGTCAAATTAGGGCGCATTGACGAAAGTCACGCGCCGCGAGGTCAATCGTCCACGACGGAAAACAGGCTGGGCACCGCCGGGCACGGGGCCAGGTCATTGTTGATGACGTCGGATAGCCGGGTCTGATGCAGGAAGACATAGACATGCGCGCTGAGGCTTTCCCAAAGCCGGTTGGTCAGGGATTGCGCGCGGCTGCCCGAGGACGCGCCCGATGCGCCGGCCCCCTTGTGCATGGCATCGACCGTTTCATCCACCGCGGCCAATACCTCGACCACCCGAATCTCCGAGGCCGGCCGGGCCAGCCGGTATCCCCCGCCCGGCCCCCGTACCGAAGCCACCAGTTCGGCGCGGCGGAGCTTGACGAACAGCTGCTCCAGATAGGGAAGCGAAATGTCCTGCCGGTCGGAGATCTCGCCCAGAGTCACCAGAGCGTCCCGCGGCTGAAGCGCAATATCGGCCAGAGCCACCATAGCGTAACGGCCTTTGGTCGACAGCTTCATATTCGATTCCCCTGACCTCAATTGCGCGAAATCATTGACGTGGTCGCGGCCAGTGCGTATCTCCCACTGGCGGCGCAACACTGCGACGCATCCACGATTAGAACCGTTCTAAGGCGCCTGACGGATACCGTCAAGATTATCCCGGCACCGCACCAAAGACAGACAGGACCAAAGCACACATGCCCGAGGTGATTTTTCCCGGACCCGAAGGCCGACTGGAAGGCCGCTATCACCCGCAAAAGGAAAAAGACGCACCGATCGCCATAGTGCTGCATCCGCACCCCCAATTCGGGGGGACCATGAACAACAAGGTCGTCTACAACCTGCACTATGCCTTCTACAACATGGGCTTTACCGTGTTGCGATTCAATTTCCGTGGCGTGGGGCGCAGCCAGGGCGAGTATGATCAGGGTATCGGTGAATTGAGCGATGCCGCGTCGGCGCTGGACTATCTCCAGTCCATGAACAACAACTCCAAGCATTGCTGGGTGGCCGGTTTTTCCTTTGGGGCCTGGATCGGAATGCAGCTGCTGATGCGCCGGCCCGAGATCACCGGCTTCATCAGTGTCTCGCCCCCGGCCAACATGTACGATTTTTCGTTCCTCGCCCCCTGCCCCTCCTCCGGCCTGATCATCAACGGCACCGCGGACCGGGTCGCGCCACCGGCCGACACGACCGCGCTGGTCAACAAGCTGCACGAGCAGAAGGGCATCACCATCACCCATACCGAGGTGGAGGGCGCCGACCACTTCTTCCGGGATCAGCACATGGACACGCTGATTTCGAACGTGACCGACTATGTCAAACGCCGCCTGACCGAGACGACACGCTGATGGCCGGCACGCTCGACACCCTGGCCGCCAAACTGGCCGAGGACACGTTGAAGGTGATGGACGAAACCGGCCAGGACCGGCTGTTCGTGGAAGTGGGCGAGGTTCTGGCCGCGGCGTCGCAATCGCTGGAAGAAGCCTACCTGACCGAGATCCGTGTGCGCCTGGCCGAGCGCAAGGCCCGGCAGTTCCTGATCGGCAAGCTGTCGAAACACCGGGCGGCGGCGAAAGCCAAGGAAAGCCAGTAGCCCGGTCCATCGACCGACAAGGAACTCAAGAAGCTCGGAATTCAAGAAGAAAGGGGTCCGAAGACCCCTTTCCCAATCGGTCGTGTCGTGCTCAAACCTTGATAATCTCTACCCGCACAACATTTTTGGCTGCATCACTGTTGGCGGACCCCCCGCCTGCAAGCCACCCAAGCACCACGACCAAGGCTGAAACCAGAATGACCGTCTTTGCAAAAGGCGTCATCTCAAACTCGCTAAAATAGTAAACTTATTAAACGTCTTTAGTTTTAGTTGCTTTCGACCTTTTGCGCCAGTCTGGTTTCCCTGACCTTTCTCGAATGTGCGGGTCGAATCTCAAGGAAGCATTACGAACAGGTTACAATTCAGATTCTTCTTGCCGCATTCCGGGAGTTCGTGTTCAAGCTGCCGCGACGATTGATCCTTCTGGCGGTATCGGTATGCCCAAAGCCTATCTGATTCTTCTGCTCGCGGTGATGGCGGAGACCATCGGAACGACGGCCCTGCAGGCCAGCCAGCAGTTCACGCGCCTGTGGCCTTCGGTGCTGGTCGTCGTCGGATACGGATTCGCCTTCTACCTGATGGCCCTCACGCTCAAGGTCATGCCGGTGGGGATCGTCTATGCCATCTGGTCCGGTCTTGGAATCGTTCTGATCGCGCTGATCGGGTTTGTCGTGTTCGGTCAGCGGCTGGACTGGCCCGCGATTGCAGGCCTGACCCTGATCATCGGCGGGATTCTGGTGATTCATCTTTTTTCGCAGACCGCCCATCACTGAGCGCGTTTGCGCTGGCATATTCCGACGCGCCGCGCTATGCGCCGGGCCAACTCCCCGTTCTAAGGCTGACCTGTCATGGACCTGCGCAACATTGCAATCATCGCTCATGTGGATCACGGCAAGACGACGCTGGTCGATGAGCTGCTGAAACAATCCGGCGCGTTCCGGGAAAACCAGTCCGTCGCCGAGCGGGCCATGGACAGCAACGACCTGGAACGAGAACGCGGGATCACCATCCTGGCGAAATGCACCAGCGTCGAATGGAACGGAACGCGAATCAACATCGTCGATACGCCCGGCCACGCGGATTTCGGGGGTGAAGTGGAGCGCATCCTGTCTATGGTGGATGGCGTCGTGCTGCTGGTGGACGCGGCCGAGGGGCCCATGCCGCAGACCAAGTTCGTCACCTCCAAGGCGCTGGCATTGGGGCTGCGTCCGATCGTGGTTCTGAACAAGGTGGACAAGCCGGACGCCGAGCCCGACCGGGCTTTGGATGAATGCTTCGATCTCTTCGCCAACCTGGGGGCCGACGATGACCAGCTGGATTTTCCGGCCATGTATGCCTCGGGCCGCTCGGGCTGGGCCGATATGGAGCTGGACGGCCCGCGCAAGGATCTGTCGGCGCTGTTCGACCTGATCGTGGATCACGTTCCCTCGCCCGGACAGGCGGCGCGCAAGGACGAACCGTTCCGGATGCTGGCCACCACGCTTGGCAACGACCCGTTCATCGGCCGCATCCTGACCGGCCGCGTCGAAAGCGGCACCTTGAAGGCCGGCGAGACGGTCAAGGCGCTGAGCCGCGACGGGACGCAGATCGAGACCTTCCGCGCCACCAAGATCCTGGCCTTTCGCGGGCTCGGCCAGCAACCCATCGACCTGGCCGAAGCCGGCGACATCGTAACCATCGCCGGCATGAGCAAGGCGACCGTCGCGGATTCACTGGTTGCCCCGCAGGTCAGTGAAGCCCTGCCCGCTCAACCCATCGATCCGCCGACGATCAGCGTGACCTTCGGCATCAACGACTCGCCGCTGGCCGGCCGGGACGGCAAGAAGGTGCAGTCGCGCGTCATCCGGGAACGCCTGATGAAGGAGGCCGAATCGAATGTGGCCATCCAGGTTTCGGACACGCCCGGCGGCGAAGCGTTCGAGGTCGCGGGCCGTGGCGAATTGCAGATGGGCGTGCTGATCGAAAACATGCGCCGCGAGGGCTTTGAGCTCAGCATCTCGCGTCCGCAGGTGCTGTTTCGCGAGGAGAACGGGCAGAAACTCGAACCGATCGAGGAAGTCACGATCGACGTGGATGACGAATATTCCGGCTCGGTCATCGAAAAGATCACCGGTGCGCGCAAGGGTGAACTGGTGGAAATGCGCCCGGCGGGCGCCGGCAAGACCCGGATCATCGCGCATGTGCCGTCGCGCGGTCTGATCGGCTATCACGGCGAGTTCCTGACGGACACACGCGGCACGGGTGTTCTGAACCGTGTCTTTCATGGTTGGGCCCCGCACAAAGGCCCGATCCCGGGGCGGCGGGCCGGTGTCCTGATCTCGATGGAGAACGGCCAGGCGGTCGCATACGCGCTCTGGAACCTCGAAGAGCGCGGCCGCATGTTCCTCGGACCGCAGACCGATGTCTATCAGGGGATGATCATCGGGGAGCATTCGCGGGACAACGATCTGGAAGTGAACCCGCTCAAGGGCAAAAAGCTGACCAACATTCGTGCGTCCGGCTCGGACGATGCCGTGCGTCTGACGCCGCATGTCCAGTTCTCGCTGGAAGAGGCCATTGCCTATATCGATGACGATGAACTGGTGGAAGTGACCCCCAACGCGATCCGCCTGCGCAAACGCTTTCTGGACCCGCACGAGCGTAAGCGGATGGCCAAATCGGCGTAGCTGGGGCCAAAAAATCTCTGTTACGAATCGGTTACAATGCCCTCATTTTCGTTTGATTGTGTCTTTGCGGACTACAACTGGAGTGCGTTCGGACCGCAGGAACCGGCATTTAAGATGTCATTTTCTCAAGAGAAAAAGCGAATTGGGGTGAAGCTTTAAGAAATTTGAACCTTGCCCTCATGACAGGTTTAAGTTGAAAGGGTGCAATAAGTTTGACCACAATGTGGCAACCGAAGCTCGCACAAGATTCGGGCGAGTTGGTAAAGCGGTGATAACGGAGTGTAGGTAATGAGTGCGAAGTCGCGGTTTTTGTCCCTGGTGTTGGCGTCCACATCCATGACGCTGATTGCGTCCGGGAGCTACGCCGATGGTGAAAGATGTACCGTTGGCACGGCGCGCCAGTCGGTTTCGACGGAAACCCTTTGCGCCTGTAGCGTCGTTCAGGATCGGATGCTGCGTTATATCCAGCGGCGTTCGGACTTTGACGACATCCTCGAAAGAACCCAAAACGCCTGCCCGCAATTCGCGGCCCTGCTGAGCGACCTTCCGACCGGAACCATTCCTGGGATCGGCAACGAAGGTGGTGACGGCGGTCGCGACGGTCGTGTTGCCAGCGGCGGAAGCGGCGGCGGCAACGGTGGCGGAAGCGGCGGCGGAGATGTTGGCGGCGGAAGCGGCGGTGGCAATGGCGGCGGCAACGGCGGCGGGAACGGCGGCGGCAATGGTGGTGGCAACGGCGGCGGCAACGGCGGCGGCAACGGCGGCGGCAACGGCGGCGGCAACGGCGGCGGCAACGGCGGCGGCAATGGCGGCGGCAATGGCGGCGGCAATGGCGGCGGCAATGGCGGTGGCAACGGCGGCGGCAATGGCGGTGGCAACGGCGGCGGCAATGGCGGCGGCAATGGCGGCGGCAACGGCGGCGGCAACGGCGGCGGCAATGGCGGCGGCAACGGCGGCGGCAACGGCGGCGGAAACGGCGGCGGCAACGGCGGCGGCAACGGCGGCGGCAACGGCGGCGGCAACGGCGGCGGCAACGGCGGCGGCAACGGCGGCGGCAATGGCGGCGGCGGCGGCAACGGTGGTGGCAACGGCGGCGGCGGCAATGGCGGCGGCGGCGGCAACGGCGGTGGCAACGGCGGTGGCAACGGCGGCGGCAATGGCGGTTTCGGCGGCAAGTTCGGCGGCGGTGGCAGCGGCTACGGCGGCAAGTTCGGTGGTGGCCAGGGCAACAACGGCGGCGGCAATGGCAGCGAAGGTGCCAGCCCAGGCCGGGGCCACGGTGCCAATGACGACGAATCCGGCGACGGCGGTCATGGTCGGCACGGGCATGGCGGTAGCCATGGCAGCGGCGGGCACGGTGGCGGCCACGGCGGCGGCGCGAACGGTGCCGGCGAAGGCAGCCCCAACCACTGATTTGCCCGGTCTTTTGGACCGTCAATCAGAAATCAAACAGAAAAAAGCGCGCCTCGAGGCGCGCTTTTTTCTTCGGTCAATCTCGGTCAAAGCTTGTTTGAGACACCCACCCACCGTTTCGGTTGGCGCGGATCCTGCATTCTGAGGAACACGTAACCTGTCTTGCGCCACGGTTTGATCTGGTTGGTCAGGTTGTCGAGAACGAAGTCGCCCTTGCTCGATCGGTAGATGAGAACGGCATGTGCGCTCCGGCTCCGATCCAGTACCGTGGCCAGAAGCAGGCTCCTGGGATCAAGTCCCATATTGACCAGTTCCCGCTTCTTGAGCAGGGCGAAGTCCTCGCAATCGCCGCCCCGAGTGGTGGGCAAGGCCCATTTTTCCTGGGTTCGATACTGACGCTGGTCCGTGATCGAACGCGTGGTGGCATTCACGCGCCGGTTCACGGCGTGGACGAGGCTCATTTCCTGCGCCTCGGAAACGCGCCGGTTCGTCGCCGTGGCACAGGCCCAAGTGTAAGTCTGACAAAGACCCTTGGCGCCGCTGGGCGGCGGGAACGAGGCCGAGATCTTCAAATATGCGCCTTCTGAAGCTGCAGCGCCGTGCCCGAGACCCATCGCAGCGCAAGTGACCAAGGCCATCACGCACGACTTGAATACAAGAAAACGTTCTCTGGCCGGTCGGCGGGTCGAGGCAACGGTCATGGCAGCACCTTTTTTCAGCCCAACGCACGGGCTGCCTCGGAGACACGGATGCAGGAAACACGCCAAACGCGCCCCAGATGGTGTTTCAAAGCAGCCCCGCCTTAGTGGTGCGGCTCAAAAATGGCGGAAATCGGCAATGAAATGTGGCTGATCCAAGAACAATTCTGGCAACAATCTGGTCAAGGGCTCGTGTTTTGTATCGTTCCTCGGACGCTCGCGCAAAAAAAGCCCGGCATTTGCCGGGCCTCGATCACGACGATTCCGAGGGCGATCGGTTCAGTCCGTCGTTTCCACGACCAGCAGCTCCCGTTCGGACGCGCCGCGGGCATGGTCCAGGGCCGCCTGGTATTCAGGAGAGTTGTAGCACTCAACCGCGGCCTCCACCGAGGGGAACCGGGCGACGACGTTCCGCGGCCGGTCCTTGCCTTCGAGCTGGACATAGCGGCCGCCCCGCGCGATGAAACTGCCCCCGTGTTTCGCTATCGCCGGACCGGCCAGTTCGGCATATTTGCCATAGGCTTCTGCGTCGGTCACCGTTACATGTGCGATCCAGAGTGCGCCCATCTCAACCTCCAATCACTTGTTCCGCCGCGGATATCGCCGCAGCCGCATTGGCGGCATCCTTGCCGCCGCCCTGCGCCATGTCGGGCCGGCCACCGCCACCCTTGCCGCCCAGTTCGCTTACCGCCACCTTGACCAGATCGACGGCCGAAAGACGGTCGGTCAGATCGGGCGTGACGCCCGCCGCCACGGCGGCCTTGCCACCGGTGTCGGCGATCAGCAGCACCGCGCCCGACCGAAGGCGATCCTTGTGTTCGTCGATCAGGGACGGCAGATCCTTTCCCGACACGCCGGACAAGACCTGTGCCACGAACCGGATGCCGTTGATTTCGCGCGCTTCCGTCGCGCTGCCCTGGCCGGCTCCACCCGCCAGCGCCAGGTCGCGGCGGAGTTGGGCGACTTCGTTCTGCAACGTCTTCCGTTCGTCCATCAGCGCCTTGACCCGATCGACGACATCCTGCGGCTGCGCCTTCAGCAAACCGGACACTTCCGAAAGCCGTGCCGATTCCCGGGCCAGATGGTCGAGAGCCACCGCCCCGGTCAGCGCCTCGATCCGGCGCACACCCGCCGAGGAGGCGCTGTCGCCCAGCAGGACGAACGTCCCGATGTCGCCGGTCTGGCGCACGTGCGTACCACCGCAAAGCTCGATCGAGTAGGTCTGGCCGTCCTGCCCTTTGCCCGTGTCGGCCCGGCCCATCGAGACCACGCGCACCTCGTCGCCGTATTTCTCGCCAAACAGCGCCTGCGCGCCGATCGCGCGGGCATCGTCCGGCGTCATGATCCGGGTTTCCACCTTGCTGTTCTGGCGGATAAAACTGTTCACCTCGTCCGCGACCCTCGACAGTTCCTCCTCGGTCAGGGCCTTGGAATGGCTGAAATCGAAGCGCAGGCGGTCGGCGGCATTGAGCGATCCGCGCTGCACCACGTGATCGCCCAGCGTTTCGCGCAACGCCTCGTGCAGCAGGTGCGTCGCCGAGTGGTTGGCCCGGATCGCCGTTCGGCGGTCGTGATCGACCTCCAGTTCGACCGCATCCCCCGTCGAGATCGAACCCGCTTCGACCGTCACCAGATGGGCAAAGACCTTGCCGTCGGCAAACTTCTTCGTGTCCGCGACCGTGGCGGCGTGTTCGCGATCCTCGATCCTGCGAATGGTGCCGGAATCGCCGACCTGCCCCCCGGCTTCGGCATAGAATGGCGTCTGATTGGTGACGATCCAGCCCGTCTGCCCGGCCTCGATCCTGTCCACCATTGCGCCGTCCACGACCAGCGCCACCACCTGCCCTTCGGCAATCTCGGTTTCATACCCCAGAAAGTCGGTGGCCCCATGGGCATCGAGTATGTCAAACCAGACCGCGTTGTCCGCCGCCTCGCCCGATCCTGCCCAGGCCGCGCGCGCCTTGGCCTTCTGTTCGGCCATGGCTGCATCGAACCCGTCGGTATCCACGGTCCGGCCCTTTTCGCGCAAGGCGTCCTGCGTCAGATCCAGCGGGAACCCGTATGTGTCATACAGGCGGAAGGCCGCTTCGCCCGGCAGGGGTTCGCCCTCGGGAAGGGTGGCGAGTTCATCGTCCAGCAGCCGCAGGCCCCGATCCAGCGTCTGTTTGAACCGGGTTTCCTCCAGCAGCAGGGTTTCTTCGATCAGCATCTGCGCCCGACCGAGTTCGGGATAATGCCCGCCCATCAACTGCACCAGGGTCGGAACCAGTTGATGCATGACCGGATCCCTGGCGCCAAGCAGATGCGCGTGGCGCATCGCGCGGCGCATGATCCGGCGCAGCACGTAGCCGCGCCCATCGTTTGACGGCATCACCCCGTCCGCGATCAGAAACGAGGTCGAACGCAGGTGATCGGCGATAACCCGGTGATGCACGTTCTGATCGCCGTAGGGCTCGACATTGGTGACATTGGCCGAGGCTTCGATCAGCGTCCGGAACAGGTCGGTGTCGTAATTGTCGTGGCTGCCCTGGAGCAGCGCCCCGATCCGTTCCAGCCCCATGCCGGTGTCGATCGACTGCATGTCCAGTTCGACCATCGACCCGTCTTCGAACTGTTCGTTCTGCATGAAGACGATGTTCCAGATCTCGATGAACCGGTCGCCGTCCTCTTCGGCCGATCCCGGAGGACCGCCCCAGATATGCTCGCCGTGGTCGAAGAATATCTCGGTGCACGGTCCGCATGGGCCAGTGGGGCCCATCTGCCAGAAATTGTCGTTGGTGGCGATGCGCACGATCCGGTCTTCGGGCACGCCGACTTTCCGCCAGATGTCGAATGCCTCGTCATCGGTGTGATAGACCGTGGTCCAAAGCCGGTTCTTGTCGATGTCGAAATCGCGCGTGATCAGTTCCCAAGCAAACGGGATCGCCTCGGCCTTGAAATAGTCTCCGAAGGAAAAGTTGCCGAGCATCTCGAAAAAGGTGTGGTGACGCGCGGTGTAGCCGACATTGTCGAGGTCGTTGTGCTTGCCGCCGGCCCGCACGCATTTCTGGGCGGTGGTGGCGCGTTTGTAGTCACGGGTTTCCACGCCGGTGAACAGGTTCTTGAACTGAACCATGCCGGAATTGGTGAACATCAGAGTCGGGTCGTTGCGCGGAACCAGCGGGCTGGAGGCGACCACTTCGTGCCCCTGCTTGGCAAAGTAGTTCAGAAAGGTCGAGCGGATTTCGTTCAGCGTGGGCATAAGGCTCTCTCAACGCACAGTCGTAAGGTTCCGCGACGGTTTAGCCCCCCGCCCCGGGATAGTCCACAGAATTGGCGTGACCGAACGAAACAAGGCGGCCGGGATGGGCCGCCTTGTTCCGGGTATTCTCGGTTTCCCGCAAGAAACCGGGGGATTTCTGCTGTTCCCTTCAGCGTTCTTCAAGCTTCGAGGATGTCGTCCTCTTCGGACCCGGCGGCCATGTCGAAGTCCAGCCCGTGGGCGGCCCGAATCTTGTCTTCGATCTCCAGCGCCACGGTTGCGTTTTCGCGCAGGTACTGCTTGGCGTTTTCGCGGCCCTGCCCGATCCGTTCGTCGCCATAGCTGAACCAAGAGCCGGATTTCTCGACCACGCCGGCCTTGACGCCAAGATCCAGCAGCTCGCCGGTCTTCGAAATGCCCTCGCCATACATGATGTCGAATTCGACCTGCTTGAACGGCGGTGCAACCTTGTTCTTGACCACTTTGACACGGGTCTGGTTGCCGACCACTTCGTCGCGGTCCTTGATGGAGCCGATGCGGCGGATGTCGAGACGGACCGAACTGTAGAATTTCAGGGCATTGCCGCCCGTGGTGGTTTCGGGGCTGCCGAACATAACGCCGATCTTCATGCGGATCTGGTTGATGAAGATCACCATGCAGTTCGAGCGGCTGATCGAGCCCGTGAGCTTGCGCATGGCCTGGCTCATAAGCCGGGCCTGCACGCCGACGCTGCTGTCGCCCATGTCGCCCTCAAGCTCGGATTTCGGCGTCAGAGCCGCCACCGAGTCCACCACCACCATGTTCACCGCGCCCGAGCGCACCAGCGTATCGGTGATTTCCAGCGCCTGCTCGCCCGTATCGGGTTGCGAAATCAGCAGCTCGTCCAGGTCGACGCCCAGCTTGCGGGCATATTGCGGGTCCAGCGCATGTTCGGCATCGACGAAGGCGCAAACACCGCCGCGTTTCTGCTGTTCTGCAATGCAATGCAGGGTGAGCGTGGTCTTGCCCGAGCTTTCCGGCCCGTAGATTTCCACGATCCGACCCATCGGGAGCCCGCCGATCCCCAATGCGATGTCGAGCCCCAACGACCCCGTCGAACTGGCCTCGATTTCCGGCAGGACATTGTCGCCGCCCAGTTTCATGATCGAACCCTTGCCGAACTGGCGTTCGATCTGGGCCAGCGCGCTGTCGAGCGCCTTTTGCTTGTCCGCGTTCTGCTTGCTGCTCATCGTCAGAAGATCCGCCATTGTCCTGTCGCTTTCCTTTTGTCACACCCTTGGCCGGGCGGCAATCACTGCTTTGTTCGCCTCTTGTTCCTTATGAGACCAAAAAGAGAACATTTCAACTCAAAACTTCCAGACCGGAGTGTTCTGCAATTGAGTTAAGGAGTTCTTTACGGCAGTCTTCGACAGTGCGACTAGTTCAAATCCGGGGCCGAGATGCTTGTTTTCTTTAAGGAACGTCTTGTGATGCTGGCGGTCCCCAAAACCGGATCCACAGCCTATCAGACCGCTTTGCGCAGCCGCGCCGACATTGTGATCGCCGGCCCGCCCGAATTGAAACACGCAACGCTTTATCGCTATGACCGCTTTTTTCGCACCATGTTCTCACGCCTGTTCGATGCCGAGTTCGAAGTCCTGGCGGTGATCCGCGAACCGGTCGATTGGTTGGGCAGTTGGTACCGGTACCGGCAGCGCCCGTATCTGAACGGCAAGCCGACCTCGACACAAGGCATGAATTTCGATGACTTCGTGACCGCCTACATGCAGAAGGAGCCCCCGCCCTTTGCACGGGTCGGCAGCCAGGCCAGGTTTCTGACGCCCCGCCCCGGCGGCGTCCGCGCCACGCATGTGTTCAAATACGAGAACCAGGCCGGGGTTCTGGATTTCCTGCAGGATCGCCTGGGCACGACGATTGAACTGACACAGGAAAACGTCTCGCCCCAGATGCCCCTGTCGCTCTCGCCAGACGTGCAAACCCGCTATCGCGCCGAATGCGCGGCGGAGTTCGCATTGCACGAGGCCGCGCGATAGACCGGCACGGCGCGGCCAACGCGGGGGTCGCTCAGTTGAGCTGTTGGAACACGGTGTCGGTCAGTTGCACCAGGGAAAACGGTTTCGGCAGAAAGACCGAATTCGGAATGGCCGGCTCGGTCTCGCCGAACGCGCCCTCGGCATAGCCGGACACGAAGACGACGCGCACCTGCGGGCGATCGACCAGGGCCTGCCGCACCCAGGTCGGTCCGTCCATCCCCGGCATGACCACATCCGTCACGAACACGTCCACGACCAGATCCCGGTCGGACAGGATGTCCAGGGCCTCCTCACCGGACTCGGCCTCGATCACGGTATAGCCGCGCATCCGGAGCGCGCGGGACGCGAAGGCCCGCACCGATGCTTCATCCTCGACCAGCATGACGACCCCTTCGCCATGCTTCGACAGGGGCGCAGCCGCCGGTGCCTCGGATACCGGGTCGGTTTCGCCCGAGCTTTGCCAGACGGGCAGAAGCAGCGAAAATACCGTACCCTTGCCCTCGGTACTGTCGACGAAGATGAACCCGCCGGTCTGTTTCACGATGCCATAGGCGGTGGACAGGCCGAGCCCCGTGCCCTCTCCTGTCCGCTTTGTCGTGTAGAAGGGCTCGAACACTTTCTGGAGCTTGTCCGGCGCTATTCCGACACCCTCGTCGATCACCCTGACCTGCACGTACTCCCCGGCCGGGACCAGGGCCCGGTCGCGTTTCTGCGGGCTGTCCAGAGCAATGACTTCGGTTTCAATCCGGATTTCGCCCCCGTTGGGCATTGCGTCGCGGGCATTCACCACCAGGTTCATCAGCACCTGCTCCAGTTGCCGCTTGTCGGCCCGCACCGGTTTCAGCACCGGATCGTGACTGAGAACCAGCGTGACCTTCTCCCCGACCAGCCGGTTCAGAAGATGGATGAGATCCGAAAGCGTGTCGCGCAGATCCAGAGTTTCGGGGCGGAGCGTCTGTTTGCGCGAAAAGGCCAGCAGTTGCCCGACCAGCGCGGCGGCCCGATTCGCGTTCTGGTTGATCTGGATGAGATCTGCATAGTCCGGATCCCCCTCGTCATGACGCAACAAAAGCAGATCGCAATGCCCCGAGATCGCGGTCAGGAGGTTGTTGAAATCGTGGGCGACCCCACCGGCGAGTTGGCCGACCGCCTGCATCTTCTGACTTTGAACGAACTGCGCCTCGAGAGTCTTGAGTTCGGTCGCGTCGTTGAGCACGGCAATCAGGTTTTCTTCACCGAACCGCAACGCCCTGCTCAGCGTGACCTGCACGAAGGTTTCCCTGTCGGCGCGCGAGAGCCGCAGGAATTCCGACCGTGGTGCCGCTGTTTCATCCAGCGTTTCGCGCAGCCAGTCGCGGATCGGCCGGCCCAATCCCTGCATGACCTGATCGATTCCGGCATCCGGTGGAGGTTTCCCGCCCAGAAGCTGGTCCGCAAGGCGGTTGGTTTCAAGGATCCTGCCATCGACGGACAGGCGCATCAGCGGGATCGGCAGTTCGGCAAATGTCGGACCTGGCTGGCCCACTTCGTCCGGTTCCAAGGGGAGCAGAGTCAATTCACGAAAAGCCCCCGTTTTCCGCTTTTCCAGCACGATCACCGGCACCGGACCGTTCGCGGTATGCGCGTGCCGGAAGCGGCCGGTCTTGCCCTGCGGATCGGGAAACACTGCATCCAGAGACCGGAGATCGCGTTGAATCAGGTCTTTCGCCGCAGCGTTCATGGACAGAACCTTCTCGGATCGACCGACGATGAGGCTGGGCAAGGCGCATTGGTGCTCTGCATCGGCGGCGCCTTCGTTGACTCCTATTCGCCAGCGCAAAACACCGTGGCCAAGATCATCGACCTGGACCCGAAAACCATCCTTTCGGGTTGCAACCTCTTCGCTGGCGCGCCCCTGTGACGACGCCCGTCTTTGCAGGCGCAACAGGAGTGATTCCGGATTTGGGATCGCCGCGCGCAGCACACGCGAAAGAACTGCGCCAGGTGCGTAGCTGAAACGGTCCCTCGCGGCGGCATTGGCGGAAACCACCGCCCCCTGGCGATCGGTCACGAATACAGGCGCGATGTCGCGTTCGGCCATTTCGGCCAGAAGATCACGCGCCGCCGCCATACGCCAAGCCTCATGCCCGAAGCGAATCCCGACAAAGAGGGCAACCAAAGACAGAGATGCACCGGCGGCCATGATCGCGAACCGGAAACGGTCTGGGATGTCCGCGAACACTGCAGACATCAGCAATAGCGCAATCGGAACGACCAGGATCACGGCACGCAATCGCGGCGTGAGCCACCAGTTTCTTTTCGTGGATGCCGAATTGGCAATTGCAGTCACTGCGAGACTCCGTTCGTCGGCGTTGTCGCACGTATCTCGCGTCACGAAGGTTAAACCGGGCTTAACATTACTCTACCCAAGGTTGCTAAATCTGACGCACTACCTCGTCAAGTGGCAGGTGAAGAAACCATCGGTTCCCTCGGAAACCAACCAGCGATTGCGGATGGATTCGCTCCAATCCGGATTGCGCTCCAAGAATTGTTCGATGACGGCGTCGTTTTCCTCGCGCAGCATCGAGCAGGTGACGTACGCCAGCAAGCCGCGCTCGGCCACCAGATCAGCGGCCTGCGACAGGATCTGCAATTGAAGCGCGCCGAGTTGCGCCAGCCGTTCCGGCGTCAACGTCCATTTTCCGGCCGGCGCCCGCCGCCACGCGCCGCTGCCCGAGCACGGGACATCGGCCAGAACAAGGTCGAACGGAGCCTGAGCGTCCAGTTCGGCGCTGTCCAACAGGGTGATGCGCACGCCGGCCCTGTCCGCCCGCTCCGGCAGATCCTTCATCCGCACGGGCGCAGCATCATGGGCGAAGACTTCGATACTGTCATCTGCGGCCAGGGCGAGGGTCTTGCCGCCGCCTCCGGCGCAATAGTCCAGCACGCGCATGCCCTCCCGCAACGGCAGCAGCGCAACCACCGCCTGGCTGGCCGCGTCCTGCAGCTCCACAAGACCGGTGCGGTAGGCCGTGCTGCGGCCGATCCGCCGGGCGCCGTCCACGACTTCCAACGCGGTATCGCAGGCCGGATGTGGCCGCGTGACGATATCCTCCCGCAGCAACGCCTCGACCGCGCCGGCCCTGTCCGATTTGCGCCGGTTGACCCGCAGATGCACGGGCGCGCGTTTGCGCAGGGCTTGCGCGGCAGCCTGCGCCTTTGCACCGAGGCTGTTCTGGAACCGGTCCCAGATCCAATCGGGAAGGTCATTGGCCTCGCCGCCCGGCTCGGGCTGGCGACCGGCTTCATGATCCTGAACGGGCCGAGGCGCATGGCGTTCGCCGGTAAACAGCGTTGCCGGGTCCGTTCCGGCAGAGCGCAGTGCGCCCAGCATAAGGCCACGCCCGGTCTCGGACCCGCCGAGGGCCGCAAAACTGCGCCTGCACCGCCAGGCGTCGAACACGTGATCGCGGATTGCCGCGCGATCCCCGGACCCTGCAAACCGGCTGCGGCGCGCCCATCCCGTCAGTGCCTTTTCCACCGGTGCGCCGGACAGGATGTCATCCAGTATCTCGATTGCGGCCTGAACGCGGGCGCCCGGCGTCATTGAAATGCCCGTTCTGTTGAGGCTCCAGCATCCCGCCCGGCATCGGCCACATCACAACGCATGATGTCAGCCGGCGCGATAGTTCGGACTTTCGCGGGTGATCTGCACGTCATGCACATGGCTTTCTTTGAGCCCCGCACCGGTGATCCGAACGAAACGGCAGTTGTTGCGCATCTCTTCGATATTGGCGCATCCGGTGTATCCCATCGCCGCCTTCAGACCGCCGACGAGCTGATGGATCACCGCGCTGGCCGACCCCTTGTAGGGCACCTGGCCTTCGATCCCCTCGGGCACCAGCTTGTCGCTTGCGGCATCTTTCTGAAAATACCGATCCGCCGAGCCGCGCGCCATGGCTCCCAGACTGCCCATGCCCCGGTAGGACTTGAAGGACCGCCCCTGATACAGGATCACTTCTCCGGGGCTTTCGTCGGTGCCCGCGATCATCGAACCGACCATGGCACATGACGCACCGGCCGCGATGGCCTTGGCGAAATCGCCCGAGAACTTGATGCCGCCGTCGGCGATGACCGGCACGTCGCCGGCCGCTTCGGCGCAGTCCATGATCGCGGTCAGTTGCGGCACGCCGACCCCGGCCACCATCCGGGTCGTGCAGATGGAGCCCGGCCCGATGCCGACCTTGACCGCATCGGCGCCGGCGTCGATCAGGGCTTTGGTCGCCTCCGCCGTCGCGACATTGCCGGCGATGATCTGTACTTCGTTCGACAGGGTCTTGACCCGTTTGACGGCATCCAGCACACCGGCGGAATGGCCGTGGGCCGTATCGACCACGATGATGTCCACCCCGGAGTCGACCAGAGCTTCGGACCGCTCGAACCCGGAATCCCCGACCGAGGTCGCCGCCGCAACCCGGAGCCGCCCCAGACGGTCTTTGCAGGCCGAGGGGTTCAGCACCGCCTGTTCGGTGTCCTTGAGCGTCAGCAGACCGGTCAGCTTGCCGCCGCCATCGACCACCAGAAGTTTCTCGATCCGGCGGGCCTTCATCAGGCTCTTGGCCTCTTCCAGGTCCGCAGGTTCCTTCAGCATCGCAAGGTTGTCCGAGGTCATCATGACCCGGATGGGCGTGTCGTCCGAGGTCGCAAAGCGCATGTCGCGATTGGTGACGATGCCCACCACCCGGCCGCCATCGTCAACCACCGGAAACCCGGTGAAGTTGTACCGCTGGACCAGCGCCTTGGCGTCGGCCAGCGTCTGGTCGGGGCGCAGAGTGACGGGGTTGTAGACGATCCCCGATTCGAAACGCTTGACCCGCCGGACCTCGCGCGCCTGATCCTCGACGCTCAGGTTCTTGTGGATCACGCCCATGCCCCCCGCCTGCGCCATGGCGATCGCCATGCGCGATTCGGTCACCGTATCCATGGCCGAGCTGAGCAAAGGGATGTTCATGCTGATTTCGCGCGTGACCCGCGTCACCGTGTTTGCGGTGGACGGCAGCACCGACGAAGCCGCCGGAACCAGTAGAACGTCGTCAAAGGTGAGAGCCTCACGAATCTGCATTTCTCATTCCCATGCAAAACCCCGTTTGGCGGTGACCCTATGGCATGGTTTCCGGCCGAGGGAAAGCCCCCTGCCCGGTTTCCGCGTCGACGGACCGACCCGGTGCGGAGAACCGATCCGATCCGCGACGTTCGGCTTGGCGGTGCAAAAACGACGCAACAGGTTCAAAACCTGCCGTTCAACGCCCTTTCCCTTTTCCCACAAACCCATATCTTGCGCGGCAGACGCGCGAACACCAAAGGCAGACACTCCATGACCACCGATCCACTTGTCGTCTTTACTCCATCAGGCAAACGCGGCCGTTTTCCGGTCGGCACCCCGATCCTGACCGCCGCGCGCCAGCTCGGCGTGGATCTGGACTCGGTCTGCGGCGGGCGCGGGATCTGCTCCAAATGCCAGATCACGCCCTCCTATGGCGAGTTTCCCAAGCATGGCGTGACCGTCAAGACGGACGCGCTCAGCGCGTGGAACGCGGTCGAGCAGCGGTATGACGACAAGCGCGGGCTGAAACCGGGGCGGCGGCTGGGGTGCCAAGCGACGGTCCAGGGCGATGTGGTGATCGACGTGCCCCCCGAAAGCCAGGTGCACAGACAGGTGGTCCGCAAGGCGGCGACGGCGCGCGCGATCACCATGGATCCGGCCACCCGCCTGTACTTCGTGGTCGTGGAAGAGCCCGACATGCACTCGCCCACCGGCGACCTGGAGCGGCTGGAGCGCGCCTTGCGCCAGCAATGGGGTATTGAGGCGGTGACTGCGGACCTGCCGCTTCTGGCCAAACTCCAGCCGGTTCTGCGCAAGGGCAAGTGGGAAGTCACCGTCGCCCTGCACAAAGGGCACAAGGACACGACCGCCCGAATCGTCGAAATCTGGCCCGGGCTGCACGAAGGCGGCCTTTTCGGCCTGGCCATCGACCTGGGTTCGACGACGATCGCCGCCCATCTGACGGACCTGGATACCGGCGAGGTCAAGGCATCCTCGGGGCTGATGAACCCGCAGATCCGCTTTGGCGAGGATCTGATGAGCCGCGTGTCCTACGCGATGATGAACCCCGGCGGCGACCGGGAAATGACCGCCGCGGTGCGCGAGGCCATCAACGATCTGACGCAAGCCATCGCGGACGAGGCAGGCATCGCCCCCGACCTGATCGTCGAGACCGTGTTTGTGTGCAATCCGGTGATGCACCACCTGCTCCTCGGACTCGATCCCGTCGAACTGGGTCAGGCGCCATTTGCTCTGGCCACCTCCGAAAGCCTGTCCCTGCCCGCCCGCGAGTTGGGTTTGACCGCCATGAACGCCCGAGCGCAGGTCTATGTCCTGCCCTGCATCGCCGGTCATGTCGGCGCCGATTGCGCGGCGGTGGCCCTGTCCGAAGAGCCCGGCAAATCCGAAGATCTCGTGCTGATCGTCGATGTGGGCACGAACGCGGAAATCCTGCTTGGCAACAAGAGCCGGGTGCTTGCCTGCTCGTCGCCGACCGGCCCCGCCTTCGAAGGGGCCCAGATCAGCTCGGGCCAACGCGCGGCGCCCGGAGCCATCGAGCGGATCGAGATCGACCCCGTGACCAAGGAACCCCGGTTCCGGGTCATCGGCTCGGACAAATGGTCGGACGAAGACGGGTTCGAGGCGGAAATCGCCACCACCGGCATCACCGGCATCTGCGGTTCGGGCATCATCGAGGCCGTCGCGGAAATGCGCCTGGCCGGTTTGCTGGACGAAAGCGGCCTCATTGGCTCGGCCGAGCAGACCGGCAGCGCCCGCTGCATCCCCGAGGGGCGCACCCATGCCTACCTGATTCACGACGCCACCGCAGACGGTGGGCCGCGCATCACCGTGACCCAGGGCGACATCCGCGCCATACAGCTGGCAAAATCCGCACTTTATGCGGGCGCACGTTTGCTGATGGACGAGATGAACGTGGACAAGGTTGATCGCATCGTATTGGCCGGGGCGTTCGGCGCGCATATCTCGACCAAACACGCGATGGTGCTGGGCATGATTCCCGACGCCCCGCTCGAGAAGGTCACGAGTGCCGGAAACGCCGCCGGCACTGGCGCGCGCATCGCCCTTTGCAACATTGCCGCGCGGGCCGAGATCGAGCGGGTGGTCCGCGAAATCACCAAGGTCGAGACCGCGATCGAACCCAAGTTCCAGGAACATTTCGTCGCCGCCAACGCGATCCCGCACAAATCAGACCCGTTCCCGGAACTGGCCAAGGTCGTCTCGCTTCCGGCCCCGTCCTTCAACACCGGTGGCGGCGACGAAGACAAGTCTGGCCGCCGCCGTCGTCGGCGGGCATAGTCGGCCCCCGAGAGGGGGACGATCATGCACAAGGACAATCTGGAACAAGCGGAGTACTGGGGTCGATCGGCGTCCGGGGCGAAATGGCTGACCTACGAAGACCGGATCGACGCGGCCTTTGCCCCGGTTCTCGATCTGCTGTTCGGTCGGGCGGGTCTGGCCGCAGGCATGCGGGTGTTGGACATCGGATGCGGTACGGGTGACAGTACGCTGCGGGCCGCACGTCTGGTCGGTCCGGGCGGCCATGTCCAAGGCGTGGACATATCGGAACCCTTTCTGGAGCGTGCGCGTGTGCGGGCAAGGGATGCTGGCGCAGAAAACGCCTCCTTCCGGCTTGCGGATGCCCAGACCGACGCCTTTCCACCCGGCGGTTGGGACGCCGCGATCTCGCGCTTTGGCGTCATGTTCTTCAGCGACACGGCCGCGGCATTCCGGAACATGGCGCGCGCTTTGAAACCCGGCGGCCAGATGACCTTTGCCGCCTGGGGGGAACTGTCGGGGAACCCCTGGTTCCGCATCCCGCATGTCGCCGCCACCTCGCGCCTTGGCCATCCGCCCAAAGTCGATCGCAACGCCCCCGGCCCGCTTGCCTTCCATGACCGCAACAGGGTCGTCAGCCTGATGAGCGATGCCGGTCTGGCCGACATTCGTGCCGAAGCTTTCCACATCCATCTGACACCGCCCGGAACCCTCGACGATGCCGCGGCGCTCTGTACACGGCTCGGGCCGGCCGCGCGGGTCATCGCGCATTTCGAAGGGACCGAAGCCGACATGCTGGCCATTCAGGACGACGTTCGAGAGGCACTGGAACCCTGCGACACCGGGCAAGGCGTCCGGATTCCCGCCACCATCAACCTGTTTCAGGCCCGCCGCGACGCTTGACGCAACCGGGGCGATTGCGTATTCGGATGCTCCGGAGCGCGGGTATGGTGAAAAGGTATCACGCGAGCTTCCCAAGCTTAAGTTACGGGTTCGATTCCCGTTACCCGCTCCAGAGACCCAGGCCGCGCAACAAGTCGTCCGGTCATGCGGCCTGACGGCTGGAAATACGCAGATCGTTCAACGAAACCGACCGGATTTGCGGCGCCCTCTCAGCCTTCCTCGGTCAGAATGTCCGAGAACTGCTCGCGCAGGGTTCGCTTCAACACTTTGCCGGTGGCATTCAGTGGCAGCGCATCGACAAAAACCGCCCGGTCCGGAATCTGCCAATGCGCGATCTTGCCCTCGAAATAGTCCAGAAGCTCCTGTTCCGACGGTTCCTCGCCCTCGGCCTTGACGGCGATCAGCAACGGGCGCTCGTCCCATTTGGGATGTTTCACCCCGACGACCGCGGCGGTTGCCAGTTTCGGGTGGGCCACCGCGATGTTTTCCAGTTCGACCGAACTGATCCACTCGCCCCCGGACTTGATGATGTCCTTGGACCGATCGCGGATGGTCATGTAGCCATCCGGATCCAGCGTCGCGACATCCCCGGTGGCGAACCAGCCATCCTGCAAAAGCCCCTGATCCTGCATCCGGAAATAACTGTCGAGCACCCAATGGCCGCGCACCATCAGGTCGCCCTGCGTCACGCCGTCATGCGGCAGATCTTTGCCATCGTCGTCCACGATCTTCAGCTCCACTCCGAAGGGCGGGCGCCCCTGGTTTTCACGCAGCCTGTATTGATCCTCGAGCGGCAGATCGCGGTGCTTGGCCAGGAAATGGTTGGCGGTGCCCAGCGGACTCATCTCGGACATGCCCCAGGCGTGAACGGTGTCCACGCCATAGGTGTCTCGGAAGGTGGCGATCATCGAGGGCGGGCACGCCGACCCGCCGATGATGGTGCGCTGCAGCGACTCCAGCTTGCTCCCCGACTTCGCGGCTGCCGCCAGAAGACCCTGCCAGATCGTCGGAACGCCCAGCGAGGTGGTGACGCCATACCGGTCGATCAGATCGACCAGCGCCTCGCCCGTCAGGTTCGGCCCCGGCAGCACCATGCGCGACCCCGACATCGCGCAGGCATAGGGCGAGCCCCAGGCGTTGACGTGGAACATCGGTACCACCGGCAGCACGGTATCCATCGCCGAATAGCCGATCACGTCCCGCGTGTTCGAGGCAAAGCTGTGAAGAACGGTGGAACGGTGGGAATACAACACGCCCTTGGGATGGCCCGTGGTGCCGGACGTATAGCAAAGGCTCGACGCGGTGTTTTCGTCGAATGTGGGCCATTCGAACGCGGTATCGCCGGTCTCGATCAACTCGTCGTAGAACAGAAGCCCCGGAATCTGCTCGGCCGCCGTGTCATCGCGCGGCCCCATCAGAACATAGTGGCGCACTTCGGTCAGCTTGTCCCGCAATCCGGCGATCAGGGGCACGAACGTGGCGTCGAAGAACACCACGCGGTCTTCGGCATGGTTGATGATGTAGATCAGCTGTTCGGGAAAGAGGCGCGGATTGATCGTGTGACACACGAAACCAGCACCGGACACCGCATAGTAGATTTCCAGATGTCGGCGGTTGTTCCAGGCGATCGTGGCGACGCGATCCTGCGGGTCGAGTCCCAGCTTCGTCAGCGCCGATCCCAGTCGGCGCGCGTTGACCGCCACATCGGCCCACGTGGTCTCGGTGACGCCGCCTGCGGTCTCCACCGACCAGATCTCGGTCCTGCCGTGATAACGTTCCGCGTGATCAATCAGCGATGAAATCAGCAACGGCTGCGACATCATCTGTCCGAACATGCGCCATCCTCCCCTTTGGCCCACCGGGCAGTTCGCCTGCCCTCAGTTGTCATGTCTCTCGCCGCCCCCATGCAAGGGGGCGCGAAACACCCATTGCAACGACCCTGCCAATCTATGCGGTCAAAGACAACAATCCTCGCATCCGGTGCCGCTACGGCAGGTCCGAGGAAAGGAGCCAGGGCTCACTGGCGGTGGCGCAAGGCATAGGCGACAAGTTCGGCCGTCGATCCGTCCTTGCCCTCGGCACTTGCCTCGCCGTCCACGATCGGCCCCAGCGCAGTGGCCAGTTCCTTGCCAAGTTCCACGCCCCACTGGTCAAAGGAGTTGATGCCCAACAAAACCCCTTCGACAAAGACGCGGTGTTCGTAGAGCGCGATGATCTGGCCCAGCGTGTAGGGGGTGAGTTTGGGGTAGATCAGCGTCGTCGAGGGCCGGTTGCCAGGGAAAACCCGATGCCGCGCCTGTCGCTCCAAATCGTCCCCGTCGTACCCAGTTTCGGCCAGACGGGCGCGCGCTTCGTCCAGCGAGCGGCCGCGCATCAACGCCTCGGACTGCGCCAGGCAATTGGCCAGAAGCAGCCGGTGGTGGTGGGCGAGTTCGGGCTCGTGCCCCTCGGCGGCTACCATGAATTCGCAGGGAACCACGTCGGTGCCCTGATGGATCAGCTGATAGAACGCGTGCTGCCCGTTGGTGCCCGGCTCACCCCAGACGACGGGACCGGACGGGTATGGCAGGGGCGATCCGTCCATGGCGACGGACTTGCCGTTCGATTCCATCTCCAATTGCTGCAGATAAGCCGGCAGACGCAACAGGCGTTGATCATAGGGCAGGACCGCACGGCTGGCATAACCCAGACCCTGACGGTGCCAGATGCCGACCAGCGCCAGCATCACCGGCACGTTCTCGATCCAGTCCGCCGCCCGAAAATGCAGGTCCATCGCCTGCCCGCCGCGCAGGAAGGCGTCAAACGCCTGCGACCCGACGGCGATCATCACCGGCAATCCGATCGGCCCCCAGACCGAATACCGTCCGCCGACCCAATCCGCGAAACCGAATACCCGGTCGGACGGGATGCCGAAGGCTTCGGTCCGATCCAATGCCGAGGACACGGCGGCAAATTGCAGGGCCGGGTCTCCGCCACCCTCCTGCATCCACGCCCGAGCGGTGCGGGCATTCGTCATGGTTTCGATGGTGCCAAATGTCTTGGATGCGACGATGACCAAAGTCCGGCGCGGATCGAGCGGACGCAACGTATCTGCGATATGCGCGCCATCGACATTGGAAACGTAGTGAAGGCGCGGCCCGTCGTGATACGGCGCCAGCGCCAAAGTCGCCATGACCGGCCCGAGATCGGAGCCGCCGATCCCGATGTTCACGACATCCGTGAAGCCGCCGCCGGCCCCCTTGAGGGCGCCGCCGCGCACCTCCTCGGAAAACAGGCGCATCCGCTGCAGCGTGTCGAGCACGCCTGGCATCACATCCTTGCCGTCAACCGCAACCGGACCGCCATCGAGGTTGCGCAGGGCGGTGTGCAGAACCGCCCGGTCTTCGGTCTCGTTGATCTTTTGACCCGCGAACATCGCGGCACGCCGCGCCGCCAGACCGGCGGTCTCGCACAACCGCAGCAGCGCATCGCGAACCTCGTCATCGACCAGGGTCTTGGAATAGTCGAAAAGCAGATCGCCAGCCTGCGCTGAAAACCGCTCCGCCCGCCGGGGGTCGGATTGAAAAAGGTCCAAAATCCGGCAATCGGCGCGTTCCGCCGCGAGGGCCTTCAAGTCATCAAAACCCACGTCCGCCCCCTATTCCGCCCAGTGCACCGTCATACCGCTCATCACCGCGGCGATCGGGGCTTCTTCGGGCGGCAAAGACATCGCGCGCTCCAATGCGTCGCGTTTGCGTTTGCCGTAAATGATGAGGTGCTTGGACAAGGCTCCGTCGAGCACCGGCGCCGTCAACGTGATCCGGGCTTCCGGTTCGGTTTCCGGGCGCGCGACCACCAGGATCGGTGCGTCGTCCTCCAGCGCCGCCATCAGGCCCGGCATCCCCGGAAACAACGAGGCCGTGTGCATGTCCGCACCCATGCCCAGAACAAGCACCGACAAGGGCAGTTCCGGCGCCAGCACCGCCTCGATCTCGGCCAACCCGTCTTCGGGTTCCCGCCCCGGCAGATAGAGCGGCAGAAAGCGTGCGGACGAAGCCCGGTTGACCAGCAGCCGCTCGAGGATCAGACGCGCATTGGACCGCTCGTGATCCTGCGGTACGCAACGCTCGTCGGTGGGCAGGATGCGCACACGGTCCCATTCCAGATCGGCGGCGCACAGGCTGTCAAAGATCGGACCCGGCGTCGTTCCTCCCGGAACGGCGAATGAGGCGGTTTCCTCGTGCAGCAAGACGCCCTCGATCTCGCCGGCCAGCTTGTTTGCCACGTCCATGGCCAGCAGGTCGCGATCCGCGTATTCCAGAAGGTTCATGGCTTGATCCCTTGCCAGTGGCGACCGTCGCGTTTCATCAGCAGCTCGGCGTCGCCGGGGCCGGTGCTGCCGCAGTCGTACGGTTTGGGCACGTCGCCGCGCGCTTCCCAACCCGCGATGATCGGGTCGGTCCAGGCCCAGGCGGCCTCGACCTCGTCGCCGCGCATGAACAGGGTCTGGTTGCCGCGCACCACATCCATGATCAGCCGCTCGTAGGCATCCGGTGGATCGTGGCTCTCCGGACCCAGCGCCTCGGCAAAGCTCATGTCCAGCGGCACATCCACCAGCCGCATGCCGCCCTGCCCCGGCTCCTTGATCGTCACCTTCAGCGTGATGCCCTCGTTCGGCTGCAACCGGATCGACAGGACATTCGCGTGACGCCCCGCATCCGCCCCGAAAATCGAATGCGGCGCGTCCTTGAACATCACGTTGATGACCGAGGACCGGGCGACCAGCCGCTTGCCGGTGCGCAGATAGAACGGCGTCCCCGCCCACCGCCAGTTGCTGATATGGGTGCGCAGCGCGATGTAGCTTTCGGTCGTGGACCGAGGCTTGCCCACCACGTCGCGATAGCCCGGCAGACCGCCTGCGGCCACGAATTGCCCCCTCACGATGTGGTGCGGCTGGACCGGGTCGAGGGCGCGGATCACCTTGAGCTTCTCGTCCCGAACCGCGTCGGGGTCGAACTTTGCGGGGGGCTCCATGGCGATCAGGCACAAGAGCTGCATCAGGTGGTTCTGCATCATGTCCCGCATGGCGCCGGACCTGTCGTAGTAGTCTTCGCGCCCGTCCACACCGACGGTTTCCGCCACCGTGATCTGGATATGATCCACGTACTGGCTGTTCCACAAAGGCTCGAACAGCATGTTGCCGAACCGGACCGCCATCAGGTTTTGGACGGTTTCCTTGCCGAGATAGTGATCGATCCGATAGATCTGCCTTTCCTCGAAATGCCGGGCCAACGTCGAGTTGAGCGCACGGGCGCTGTCCAGGTCATGACCAAAGGGCTTCTCCACCACGATGCGCGTCCGGTCCGTGATCATTCCATGCGCTTCGATTCGTTCGGCGAGACTGCTGAACAGGCTTGGCCCGACCGAAAAGTAGAAGGCGCGGGTCCGATCCGGATGCAGGCGTTGCGCCAGTTCCCGCCAACCGTCCACGCCCTGAGCGTCCATCCGCACGAATCCGACGCGCGCAAGAAACCCGTCGAGCGCCTTTCGGTCTTTTGCCTTGTCGCAGGCGTGTTCGCGCAAATATCCCGCAACCAGCGTCCGATACCCCGGATCGTCGATGTCGCCCCGCGCGGCGCCCAGGATCAACACATCATTGGGCAACTGGCCTGCGCAGTATCGCCGAAACAGCGCCGGAAGGATCTTGCGCCGCGCGAGATCGCCGGTGCCGCCGAAAATGACGAGGTCGAAAGGATCGACGGGGATGACGCGAGAAACCATGTCCTGTCCTTACCGCCGATAGGATTCCATGTCCAATGTTAGCGCAATCATTACAATCATCCCGGATCATCAATTCTCTGTCAGGCCGCGTCGCATCGACTTTAACTTGTGACACGCGTTGGGCTAGATCAACCGAGCAGATTCAACAGCCGGAAGCGGGAATGAGAGACGACGCCCCCCAACGTGCCAATATCGGGAAATTTCAGGACAAATTCGTGACAGCCGATGGTCAGGCGCGCGCTTCCGTCCGCCTGAGCGATCCAAAAACACTGTGGTTCAACACCGGAACCCTCTGCAACATCGAATGCCTGAACTGCTATATCGAAAGCAGCCCTTCGAACGACGAATTGGTTTACATCACGGCGGCCGAGGTGTCTGACTTCCTCGACCAGATCGAGGACCGCAAATGGCCGGTTCGGGAAATCGGGTTCACTGGCGGCGAGCCGTTCATGAACCCTCAGATGATCGAAATGGCGCGGAACGCGTTGGCGCGCGGCCATGACGTGCTGATCCTGACCAACGCAATGCAACCGATGATGCGGCGAACGGTGCGCCAGGGTCTGCTTGCACTGAACGCTTCCTTCGGCGCGCGGCTCACGCTGCGTGTGTCCCTGGACCATTATCACGCCGAGTTCCACGACACCGAACGCGGCAAGGGAAGCTACGCCAAGACCCTCGAAGGCATGGCCTGGCTGCGGGATCACGGGTTCCGCATGACCGTCGCAGGCCGGACCCTGTGGGACGAGACCGAATCGCAAAGCCGCGCGGGATTTGCGCGGCTGTTTGCCGAGCACGGTTTCGACATCGACGCTGACGACCCGGCCCAAACCGTACTGTTCCCGGAAATGGACGAAACCGCCGAGGTTCCCGAGATCACGACCGCGTGCTGGGGCATTCTGAACAAGTCGCCCGCGGATGTGATGTGCGCCAGTTCGCGGATGGTCGTGAAACACAAGGGCGCCGCGAAACCGGCGGTGCTGGCCTGTACGCTCCTGCCCTATGCCCCGGAATTCGAACTTGGATCGACTCTTGCGGAGGCCGAAACCGACGTTCATCTCAACCATCCGCATTGCGCCAAGTTCTGCGTCCTCGGCGGGGCCAGCTGTTCGGCCTGATCCTCAGTTGAGTTCGGGAGACTTCCAGTATTTCGTGCCCGACGCACTGGCGGCAACGCGCCAGCCCGTCTTGCCGAGCACAAAGAACGAGCGGCCGTCGGTAAATCTGACGGTTTCCTCGGATTTCTCGTCGCCATACATGGCGCCGGTTTCCGCTGTGGCGTCATAGCCGTCGGTCACGAATTTCAGGAAATCGCCTTCGGTTTCGAACAGGATCACGAATTGCGTTTCGAACCCGCCAATTCCCAACGCCGCCCCAACGCCGCCTGTTCCCATGTTCATGTAGGTTCGGCTGCCGTCCAGTTTGGAAACGGCGACACCGCGCCCGTAGCCCGCGGAGACCGGAAAGACGGTGATCTTTCGCGTGTCGAACGCCGCGTAGCCGGCGCTGAGGTCATACAGCCGCGCAGCCTCGGGGTTTTCCGCCAGCAGCCGCCGTAGGATGTCATCCGCCATGGCATCGAGCTTTGCGCGGGTTTCTTCCGGCGTGGCTTCGTTTGTGACGAGTTCCGTGGTGGAGTCGATGGTCTCACCCAGTTTGTCGGCCCCTTTGCCGATCGTATCGCCGACTTTCTCGGCACCGCGCCCAACTGCGTCGGCGGTGTTTTCGGCGCCCTTCTTGACCTTGTCCAGCAATCCTTGCCCGGACACGGGACCACACAGGACGACTGCGGTCATCGCCGCCAGAATGTTCTTGATCATGGGCCCTCGCAATCCCTCACACCTGCATCTGGTCGCGAGTTTAGCGCGGTCAGGTCCAAATCACACGCACGGGTTTTCGTGCGGCCGGAAGGATTAACGCGCTGGCACCATCCGTGGTGGCCAAGGCTGTTGGCATTTCCCTTCAGCACCTTCCGTTCAGGCCCTGCGAAAGGCCAAAACGGACAGGGCGAAACAGGTTCAGTTCAGCCTGAACTCACCCACGACGTTTCGCCATTCACCGGATGACAGCATCTTGCGGTGGGTGAAGCGGACGGAGTGAAGCGGGCCCTCGATTTCGCGCTGCCAGAATTCGATGAACCCGAACAATTTCGGGTGGTCGGGCGCAATGTCGTAATCCTGCCAAATGAACGTGTTGAGCACATGAATATAGTCGGGCATTCGGTAAAAAATCTCTGCCGTCGTCAGCCCGTACCCCTTGAGCATCAGTTCGGTCTCGGTTGTTTTCATGGAGCCTCCGGTTGTTGCCTCGGTCTCTCTACGATAGCACGGAATCCGCCGATCGCGCACGAAAACAATGCGTTACCGCGCCGTCAAACGGCGGCGCGCGGTTTCGGGTGCCGCTTGCTTGCACCTTATGTGCCAAGTCTGATAAGGTGCATCCACAAGATATAGACCCTGCACAAAGAACGGGCAGCTAAGTGAGCGATACGCCAGAAACTCCTGAAAACATGGACGAAATGCCGCCGGAACGCCCCACATATGACGGGCCGACGGTTTCGATCGAATCCGAGATGCGCAACTCGTATCTCGACTACGCGATGTCGGTCATCGTCAGCCGCGCGATTCCGGATCTGCGGGACGGTCTGAAACCCGTACATCGGCGCATCCTCTATGCCATGCACGAGACCGGAAACACCCATGACAAGCCCTATCGCAAGTCGGCCCGCCCGGTCGGCGACGTGATGGGTAAGTACCACCCGCACGGGGATTCGGCGATCTACGACGCTCTGGTGCGGATGGCGCAGGATTTTTCGATGTCGCTGCCCCTGCTCGACGGCCAGGGCAACTTCGGCTCGATGGACGGCGACAATCCCGCCGCCATGCGCTACACCGAGGTTCGGATGGACAAACCCGCCTCGGCCCTGCTGGCGGATATCGAGAAAGACACGGTCGATTTTCAGGACAACTACGACGGCAAGGACAAGGAACCCACCGTCCTGCCCGCCCGGTTTCCCAACATGCTGGTCAACGGCGCCGGCGGCATCGCGGTCGGCATGGCCACCAACATCCCGCCGCACAACCTTGGCGAGGTGATCGATGCCACACTGGCGCTGATCGACGACCCGGATCTGACCAGCGAGCAGTTGATCGACTACGTTCCCGGCCCCGATTTTCCGACCGGCGGTCTGATGCTGGGGCGCTCGGGCGCGCGCAAGGCGTATCTCGAAGGCCGCGGCAGCGTGATCATCCGCGCCAAGACCCGCGTCGAGGAACTGCGCAAGGACCGCTTTGCCATCGTCGTGGACGAGATCCCCTATCAGGTGAACAAGGCCGCCATGATCGAAAAGATCGCCGAAGCGGTCCGCGAAAAGCGCATCGAGGGTGTCAGCCACGTCCAGGACGAATCCGACCGTTCCGGCGTGCGCGTGGTGGTCGAGCTGAAACGCGACGCGACGCCCGAAGTGGTGCTGAACCAGCTGTACCGCTTCACGCCCATGCAGACCTCGTTCGGCTGCAACATGCTGGCGCTGAACGGGGGGCGCCCCGAGCAGCTGACCCTGCGCCGGTTCCTGACCTGCTTCATCGACTTCCGCGAAGATGTCGTTGCACGGCGCACCGCCTTTGACCTGCGCAAGGCGCGGGAACGCAGTCATGTCCTGTGTGGACTGGCCGTCGCGGTGTCGAACGTGGACGAGGTGGTTGCCACCATCCGGTCGTCGGCCGATGCCGCGGAGGCGCGCGAAAAGCTGATGACGCGCCGATGGCCCGCCGCCGACATCGCGGACTACATTCGCCTGATCGACGATCCTACCCATACCATGAATGAGGACGGCACCTACAACCTGTCTGAAACGCAGGCCCGCGCGATCCTCGATCTGCGGCTTCAGCGGCTGACGCAGTTGGGGGTCAAGGAAGTCACCGACGAACTGGAAGACCTGGCAGGCAAGATCAAGGAATACCTGGAGATCCTCGGCTCGCGCGAACGCATCATGGGTATCATCGCCGACGAGCTGCGCGAAGTGAAAGAGAGCTTCGCCGTCCCGCGCCGCACCGAGATCGTCGATTGGTCCGGCGACATGGAGGACGAAGACCTGATCGAGCGCGAGGACATGGTCGTGACCGTGACCTCGGGCGGCTACATCAAGCGCACCCCGCTGGCCGAGTTCCGCGCCCAGAAACGCGGCGGCAAGGGCCTGTCGGGCATGCAGACCAAGGAAGAGGACGTGGTCACGACCCTCTTCGTGGCCAACACCCATACGCAGCTGCTGTTCTTCACCACCGATGGCATGGTCTACAAGCTCAAGACCTGGCGGCTTCCGCAAAGCGGGCGAACCGGCAAGGGCAAGGCCATCGTCAACATCCTGCCGATCCCCAACGGTGTCTCGATTGCCGCTGTCATGCCGGTGGACGTGCCGGACGAGGAATGGGAAAACCTGCAGATCGTCTTCGCCACCAGTGCCGGCGACGTGCGCCGCAACGCGCTGAGCGATTTCACCAACGTCAAGCGCAACGGCAAGATCGCCATGGACCTGCCCGACGGCGTGGAACTGGTGAACGCGCGCATCTGTTCGGAAGATGACGACGTGATGCTGGTCACGAATTCCGGCCGCGCCATCCGGTTCCCCACCACGGATGTGCGCGTCTTCAAGGGTCGCAAATCCACCGGCGTGCGCGGTATCCGCCTGACCAATGGCGACCGTGTGGTGTCGATGTCGGTGATCCGCCATTTCGAGGCCACCCCCGATGAACGCGCCGCCTATCTCAAGATGCGCCGGCTCATGGCCGGCATCACGGACGACACGGACGTTGACGAGGACGAGGGCAATGCCGACAGCATCCTGCCGCAGGAACGCTACGCCGAAATGTCGGCGGCCGAAAACCTGATCCTGACGATCACGGCCGGCGGTTCGGGCAAGCTCAGTTCGTCGCACGACTATCCGGTGCGCGGCCGTGGCGGGATGGGCGTTGCAGCCATGGACAAGGCCATGCGGGGCGGCGCGGTCGTGGCCTCGTTCCCCGTCGAGATCGACGATCAGATCATGCTGATCACGTCCACCGGGCAATCCATCCGTGTGCCGGTCGAGGGCATTTCATTCCGGTCCAGATCCGCAGGCGGCGTCCGCGTGTTCAAGACCGGCCCGGAAGAAGAGGTCGCGAGCGTTGCCTGGATTGCGGATCAGGGTGAGGACGGCGTGGACGCATAGCGGAAGAGCGAGTCGCCCGCCGGGCTGCGCGCGGAGGCGGGCTATATCCCGTACAGCTGGCCGAACTTGTTCTCCAGATACTTCAGCAGTGGTTCCGGACCCGGCTTTTGCCCGCTGGCGCGCTCGATGATCTCGCGCGGGGCATAGAGCCCGCCAAACCGTTGCAGGTTCTCCCGCAGCCACCCGGTCGCACCTGTGGTGTCGCCCCGCGCCAGATCCGCATCCAGGGTCGGGGCGGCGGCACGCAGCGCCTCGTACAAGCACCCCGCATAGACGTTGCCCAATGCGTAGGTAGGGAAATAGCCGAACAGCCCCACCGACCAGTGCACGTCCTGAAGACATCCGTTCGAGGGTTTGTCTACCGGATAACCGAAATCCGCCGCGAACCTGTCGTTCCAGGCGGCTTCCAGATCGGACACTTCGAGATCACCCGCCATCAGCGCGCGCTCAAGATCAAAGCGCAGCATGATGTGAAGGTTGTACTGCACCTCATCGGCCTCGGTCCGGATATAGCCGTTGTGGACCCGATTGACCGCCGCATAGAACGCGTCTTCACCGTCGATTCCGAAATCTCCGAACATGTCGGTCATCTGCCCGAACAGCCAGCCGGTGAATGCACGCGAACGTCCCAGCTGGTTCTCGTAGATCCGGCTCTGGCTTTCGTGCACACCCATCGACACGCCCCGGCCCAGCGGCGTCAGCGCATAGGCAGGATCGATGCCCTGTTCATAGGCCGCGTGGCCAACCTCGTGAATGGTGGAATAAAAGCAGTTGAACGGATCGGTCTCGGAGGTGCGCGTGGTGATCCTGACATCCGCCCCACTGCCCGAGCTGAATGGATGCACGGCCTTGTCCACCCTGCCCCGGCTCAGATCATAGCCGAAGGTCACGGCCAGCTTGTGCGACAGTTGCATCTGTTTCAGCTCGTCGAAGGTACCGGACAGGCCGTTCGGCATCGGCCGCTCCAACAGCGCGGCCCGCAGCGCCACCAATCGCGGACGCATGGCATTGAAGATCGCGGCGATCTGGTCGCCGGTGGTGTAGGGTTCGTAATCCTCGACCAACGCATCATAGACGTTGCCGCCCCGGGCCAGCGCGGCGCCCTCTTCGCGTTTCAGGGCAACGACTTCCCGGAGCACCGGCAGGAATGCCCGAACGTCCTCGTCGGCCCGGGCCCGCGCCCAGATGCCCTGTGCCCGCGAGGTCAGCCGGGCGATCGCCTTGGCCAGATCCGCCGGCACCTTGCACGCGCGGTCATAGGCGCGGCGGATTTCCCGCAGCTGCGCGTCGCTGACCTCACAGGTCGCCTCGGCCCGCTCCAACCAGTCGCCCACGCGCGGGTCCGAGCGGCGCGCGTGAAGCACCGCCTCGATCACGGCCATCTCCTCGCTCCGCTGTTCGGCCGCGCCGCGCGGCATCACGGTTTCCTGATCCCAGCCGAGCCGGCCGGCGATCTGGCTCAGGGCCGAGGTTTCGCGCTGAAACGCCATCAGTTCGTCATAGGCAGTCATGAGGTTCACGCTCCGCGCAGCGAGGTTGCGATTGGGTAGGCCGAAAGGAACCGCGCCCGCAGGATCAGGGTCCAGAGGACGACGGCAAGAAGCTGATGCAAAATGGCGATCTGCCACGGCGCGCCATAAAGAATGGTCAGGACGCCAACGACCACCTGTAGGGTCAGAACGGCGAACATGGCGTTGAACGCAAACCGGGTTCGGGGATGCGCGCTGGTGCCGCCGCGGAGCCAGACAAAGACGCCAAAAGCCCAGAGCAGATACCCGACGCAGCGGTGAATGAACTGCACGAGGCCGGGGCTCTCGAAGTAGTTGCGCCACAGCGGTTCCAACACCGTCGCGTCCGGCGGCAGCCATTGCCCGCCGATCAAAGGCCAGTCGGTAAAGGACCGGCCCGCATCGATCCCTGCAACCAGGGCGCCGATCAGGATCTGCAGGAAGGCAAAATGCAAAAGCCCGGTCGAAAGGGAAAAGAGCCTTGCCTCCTTCACACGCCGGGCCTGCATCAGGTCGCGTTCCTCACGCCCCAACAGGAATATGTACCAGGCCAGAAACCCGAGGATGACGAAGGCCAGACCGAGATGCACGGCGAGACGGTAGCTCGCAACCGAGGTCATCCCCTCGCCTTGAGTCACGCCGGACGCGACCATCCACCATCCGACCGCGCCCTGTACGCCGCCCAGCACACCGGGGAGCAGCAGCCGGCCGGTCCAGCCAGCCGGGATTTTTCGCGCCGACAGAAAGCCCAGGAAACCAACCGCCCAGACCAGACCGACCACCCGGCCGAGCTGCCGGTGCCCCCATTCCCACCAGTAGATGGTCTTGAAGTCGTCCAGTTCCATCCACTGATTCTGGATGCGCCATTGGTCGATCTGCTTGTACTTGTCGAATTCCGACTGCCAGTCGGCTGCGTTCATCGGCGGGATGGCCCCCGTGATCGGACGCCATTCGGTGATGGACAGGCCGCTGTCGGTCAGACGTGTCAGACCGCCCACCACGATCATGGCGACAACCAGCGCGAACAGGATCGTCAGCCACAGCCGGATGCCGCGCCGTGCGCCGCCGCGTCCGCGGTCGATCATGCCGGGCTGCGCCGTTCCCTGCTTGTCGTCGCCCCTGACTTCTTCGAATATGCTGCGCTTGCCGCTCATGCCGTTCTCTCGTCCTGAATTTCAACGCAAGCTAGGGCCGGCCGGGCGCGAGGTCCAGTGTCAGCCCTTTTCCTTCCACCGGACCATCTGCCGCATGATCCCGTGCAGCATTTGGACATCCGCGCGGGTCATCCGCATCCGCGACCACAGGTTCCTGAGATTGATCTTCATTCCCTCGGCCTTTTCCGGGGGAAAGAAGAAGCCGGCTTGCTCCAACCGCTCTTCGTAGTGTTCGACAAGTTTTTCGACTTCGACTCCTGTGGCCCAGTCACCCTTGCCGAGGTCGGTCGTCTCATGCACGACCTCGCCGGTCTGACGCATCCATTCATAGGCCGTCAGCAACACGCATTGCGCAAGGTTGAGCGACGCGTATTCCGGATTGACCGGGACCGAGATGATCGCATTCGCCCGCGCGATGTCCTCGTTATCCAACCCGGCCCGCTCGGGTCCGAACAAGACCGCCACCTGTTCACCCGCCGCGACCTTTTCCGCCGCGATCCGCATGGCGCGTTCGGGGCTGTAGACCGGTTTGGTCAGTCCGCGCTGCCGGGCGGTGGTGGCGAAGACATAGGTGCGGTCCGCCAATGCGGTGCCAAGGTCGTCGAAGAGTTGCGCTTCGTCCAGCAAGCGCCCGGCGCCGCTGGACATGGCGACAGCCTTTGGGTTCGGCCAGCCGTCGCGTGGCGCAACGACCCGCATCCGGTCCAGACCGAAGTTCCACATCGCCCGCGCTGCGGCGCCGATGTTCTCGCCCAATTGCGGGCGCACGAGCACGAAAGAAGGTTGGGCCTTGTCGATGGGCATGTCCTACTCCAGAAATCCCGCCTGCTCTAATGCGCCAGCCAGGACAGGGCAAGCGGCTGCGGGCACACCTGTTGCACATCCTTGCCGTGGCGGCATAAAAGATTGCTTCCCGCGCGCATTCCGCTAAACCGCGCGCAGGTCAAAACCAAGGAACACCGATGCAACCGCCCGAGCAGCCGCAGATCTACCTCATCACCCCTCCGGCCTTCGACCTGGATACCTTCCCGGACCGTCTGGCGCGCGTTCTGGACGGGGTCGAGATCGCGTGTCTGCGACTCGCCCTGGCCGGAAAGGACGAGGACGCGATCGCCCGCGCCGCCGATACCTGCCGCGAAGTGGCCCATGCCCGCGACGTTGCCTTGGTGATTTCGAACCATGTCCTGCTGGCCCAGCGGCTGGGTCTGGACGGCGTGCATCTGGACGACGCCGCGCGTTCGGTACGGGCGGCGCGCAAGGAACTGGGCGCCGATGCCATCGTGGGCAGTTTTTGCGGAGCATCGCGCCATGACGGCATGACCGCAGGCGAGGCCGGAGCCGACTACGTGGCGTTTGGCCCGGTGCGGGCATCGACGTTGGGCGACGGCTCGGTTGCCGAGGCCGAGCTTTTCCAGTGGTGGTCGGAGATGATCGAGGTTCCGGTCGTGGCAGAAGGCGGCCTGAACCGCGAACTCGTTCGCGCATTGGCGCCCCACACCGATTTCTTCGGCATCGGCGAAGAAATCTGGAACGGCGAAGATCCGCTGGAAGACCTCAAGGAACTGATGGCGGCAATGGTTTAGACCAGCACGCCTCTCTGCATTATACTGTAACCGGCGGCTGCTGCGACCAGAAACGACAGCGGAATCGCGATCCGGCCGCGATACCAGGTCTTGCGACCAAAACTGATCCCGAGGATCAGGAACAGCGCCACCACGACCGCAATGACCCCAGTTTCGACACCGACCAGAAAGCCGGCAAGCGCGGCAATATACTGCGCCGGCGGCAGGCCGAGGTCATGCAGGCCATCGGCAAGCGCCAGACCATGCGCCACGCCGAACGCCAGGATGACGAGCAGTCGCCACAGGCGCAGACGCTGCGCCAGAATGTTTTCCGCCGCGATGGCAAGGATAGACACCATGATCAGCGCATCCACGGTGGGACGCGGCAGATACAGAAACCCCGTCGCTGCGCCAGCGACCGAGAGCCAGATTGCCAGCGAGAACGCCGCGACCTGCCAAAACACCGGGCGCAAACGGGGAGACAACAGAAAGATCGCCACGAGGAACGCGATCTGGGCGCGCCCGCCGGGCAGAATCCGATCGAACCCCGTAGGTACGTAGGCAAGAAGATATTCCTTGGGCGCCGCGGTCGCACCCCCTGCAAGCGGTATTTTCGGCCCGCGCTCGCCGCCCCGCAAAAGGCCCGTGTAGGGATCCTCGACCCGCTGTTGTCGGAGCACCAGCCGGCCGCTTCCCTCGGGCCACGCAAACTGCACGTTTCGCACTTGCGCCGGCAAGTCCGCGGTCAGGATGATCGTCGAGACGCGCGGCTCGTCCGGATCGCCGACGACGGGAATCCGCGTGCCCTCGTAGTTCAGTTCCAGTGGCTCGCCGGCTTCCACCCGCAGGCGGGTCATCCAGGGGCGGAGGAATTCGCGCACCATCGGCTCGAACTCGGCCGAACTCAGCCGGCGCAGCTGGTCGTAGCGCCGCGAAACCGTTGCATCGGACGTGTCCTTGACGCTGTCCATGTCGATTTCGGCAACCAACGCCTCGGCATTGGTGTGGATCTCCAGATACAATGTGCCGTCCTGAACCCAGAAATCGCACACGGTCGGCCGGATTTCCTGCGCCGCCGACCGCAGCGGAAACGCACAAAGAAAAAAGACACCCAGAACACCGGCAATGGCCCGCGCTGCCACCTTTGCTTTGTGGATTTTCAACATGTCTTTTCCGAATGCAGAGTCGTGAAAGAGGGCCGAAAACGTGTCACTTCGCAGCTTTGATCCGATCCATCCCCTGTGCAAGGGGCAAGCGGACCGGTCGCCGCGGATCCGGTGCCCGGTCCTTCGCACTTGCGCCCGCTTCGGCGCTGCGGCATGACGGCCGAATGACGCAGACCACCGACATCCTGTGCATCGGGTCCGTCCTCTGGGACGTCATCGGCCGTTCGGCCAGCCATATGCGGCAGGGCTCGGACGTGCCCGGTCGGATCACGCGGCTTCCCGGCGGCGTGGCCATGAACATTGCAATGACGCTGGTCCGGTTCGGAATGACGCCGACCTTGTTGACCGCCATCGGGCGCGATCCCGAGGGCGACGATCTGGTTGCCTCCTGCGCGCGTCTCGGGATGAACACGCAACACATCTATCGCTCCGACGACCTTCCCACCGACCGCTACATGGCCGTCGAGGGCGCCAACGGCCTGATCGCGGCCATCGCGGATGCGCATTCGCTCGAAGCGGCGGGGGCCAAGATCCTGCACCCCCTGACGAAAGGCCCCCTGGGAAGCGCCGATGCACCGTTCGAAGGGCCGATTGCGCTCGACGGAAACCTGACCCTCGACCTTCTCGAGGACATCGCCCGCAGCCCAGCTTTCGACCGCGCCGACCTGCGGGTTGCACCGGCGTCGCCCGGCAAGGCCGAACGCCTTCTGCCTTTTCTGCAGCGTGCGCGCGCGACGCTCTATGTGAACCTGGAAGAGGCGGGTCTGCTCTGCCAGCGCACGTTCGCGGATTCCGCCAGCGCAGCGCAGGGATTGCTGGATCGCGGCGCGCTCAGAGCCCTTGTCACCGATGGCGGCAATAGCGCCACCGACGCCAGCGCCGACGGCGTAATCACCCAAACCCCGCCGAAGGTTCTGGTCACGCGCGTGACCGGCGCGGGCGACACGTTCATGGCGGCCCACATCGCCGCCGAATCGACCGGTGCAAGCCGTGACGAGGCCCTGGCCCGTGCGTTGAACGCCGCCGCAACCTATGTCTCCGGAGAAACGCCCCTGTGATCGACATCCAGTACTCCCACGAAGTTCGCGCCGCCAAAGAGGCGGGCCAGCCGATCGTCGCCCTCGAAAGCACGATCATCACCCATGGGATGCCTCACCCGCAGAACATCGAAGTCGCGGCGCAGGTCGAGCAGGACATCCGCGATGCCGGGGCCGTTCCAGCCACGATTGCAGTGATCGAGGGCAAGCTGCATGTGGGGCTGGAACAGGATCAACTGACCGCGCTCGGCCAAGCCCAAGGCGTGGCAAAGATCTCGCGTGCAGACATGGCGGTTTGCATGTCCACCGGCGGAACCGGCGCCACCACCGTGGCCGCCACGATGATCGCCGCGCGGATTGCGGGACTCGAGGTGTTTGCCACCGGCGGGATCGGAGGCGTGCATCAGGGGGCCGAGACCAGCTTCGACATTTCCGCCGACCTGCACGAACTGGCACAGACACCCGTCACGGTCGTGGCCGCCGGAGCCAAGGCGATTCTCGACCTGGCCAAGACGCTGGAGGTTCTGGAAACGCTGGGCGTTCCTGTCATCGCCCACGGACAGGATGCGTTTCCCGCCTTCTGGTCAGCGCAATCTCCGTTCAAGGCCCCGCTGCGAATGGACCGGCCCGAGGACATCGCCCGTGCCCACGCCACACGCCGGGCTCTCGGGCTGCCCGGCGGCCAGCTGGTCGCCAACCCGATCCCCGAGGCAGACCAGATTCCGGCCCAAGAGCTTGCCCCGATCATAGCCGCCGCGCAATCGGATGCCGAAACGCATCGGATCACGGGCAAGGGCGTCACGCCCTATCTCCTGCAGCGCATCTTCGAACAAACCGACGGCCGTTCGCTGACCGCCAACATCGCGCTGGTGCGCAACAACGCGCGGCTGGCCGCCAAAATCGCAATCGCGCTGAACACGCTCAACACAGGCTGAGGGAATTTGCATCGCAAGCTATTGTGCCGCTGCGGCAAACTGCCTAACTAGATCGGCGGACGACCCGAGACTGCGATGAACACACCCTTCGACGAAGAACCCAACCCCCGGCCCGGTCTTTTTGCCGGGTTGCGGGCCTCGTTCCTGACCGGGATCGTGGTCATCGCACCGGTCTGGCTCACGGCCTGGCTGATTCTGTCCGTCGTCGGCTGGATCGACAGCGCGGTCCTGCCGCTGATCCCGCAACAGTTCCGCCCCGAACAGTACATCGGCATCAACCTGCGTGGTGTCGGGGTCATCATCTTCCTGATCTTCACGGTGATCGTCGGCTGGATCGCAAAAGGCATTCTCGGCCGGTCGCTGATCCATTTCGCCGAAAGCCTGGTGGCGCGGATGCCGGTCGTGCGATCGGTCTATTCCGGCATCAAGCAGATCTCCGAGACCGTCTTTGCACAAACGGAGCGGTCCTTCGAGAAGGCGTGCCTGATCGAATACCCGCGCCGGGGCATCTGGGCGATCGGGTTCGTCTCGACCACGGCCAAAGGTGAAATCTCGAAAAAGACGGCTGACGGCGAGGAGTTGCTGAGCGTCTTCGTCCCGACCACGCCCAACCCGACCTCGGGGTTTCTTCTGTTCTTTCCGGCCTCGGACGTGATCATCCTCGACATGACCATCGAGGACGCCGCCAAGCTGGTGATCTCGGCAGGGCTTGTCTATCCCAACTCGAAAGACCCGAGCCAACCACCCGAGTGATCAGCCGAACATCGTGGGCAGGTCCACAGTGCTGCGCGCGCCCAGATCGGACTTGTGATCGCTCAGAAAACGGTCGGCAGCCGCGCGGCCAGCTTGCTTCAATCGGTTCAAGACGACGGGTGTCGGAACCAGCTTGGTAGCAACCGACAGGCTGTTCATCAGGTCGTCATCGGCGATCATGTGAACATGAACCCGTTTCATTTCGCCGGCCTTCAGTTTGCCATCCTGCAACAAACGCTGCACGAAATTGATGGCCCGCAACTCACGCAGGAGCGAGGAGTTGAAACTGATCTCGTTGATGCGGTTCTGGATCTGCTGCGGCGTGCGCGGGATCGCATCCCGTTCCAGGGGATTGATGTTCACGACGATCACATCCCCCGGCAATTCATCGACGAACAACGGAAACAGCGCGGGATTGCCGGTAAAGCCGCCGTCCCAATAGGCTTCCATCCGTTCCGACTTGGGATCATGGATTTCCACTGCCTGAAACAGGTTCGGCAAGCAGGCCGAGGCCAAGATGGCGTCGGTCGAAATCTCTTCCCGCGTAAAGACCCGGATCTTGCCGCTGCGCACGCAGGTCGCGCAGATGAACAGGTCCGGCCCCTCATCGGCGCATACGTTGTCATAGTCGAACCGGTCCACGACCGCGGCGAGCGGATTCACGTAGAACGGCCCATAGGCATAGGGCGACACCATCCGCGACCAGGTATCGGCAAAGGAAAACGGCACCGAATACTCAATGGCCTGGGCCAGATGGGCCACGTCGAGTTCCCGCATCCAGTTCGCGATGCGCAGGTCGCCCACCGCGCCCATGCTCTTCCAAAGATCGTTCAGCGTTTCGCGCGCGCCGTCGCGCCCGCCCTTGACCATCCCGGCCTTGAAGGCCGCACCGTTCAATGCACCCGCGGACGTTCCGGTGATCGCCGCCACCTCGACATCCTCTTGGTCAAGGAACCGGTCCAGAACGCCCCAGGTGAATGCCCCGTGTGCACCGCCGCCCTGCAAGGCCAGATTGACACGTTTCATCGGTTTCACCCCTTTGCTGGTGCGGTCTCGGGCCGTTCCGGCGCCGTCAGAGCGCCGTCCAACCGCCATCGACCGAGATCGTGGTTCCGGTGATCTGTGCGGCAGCATCGGAACACAGGAAGACCACCGTACCGCCCAGTTGCTCGACCGTTGCGAACTCCTTGGATGGTTGCCGCTGGAGCATGACGTTCTTGATCACGTCCTCGCGGCTCATGTTGTATTCCTTCATCGTGTCGGGAATCTGCGCCTCGACCAACGGAGTCAGGACGTATCCGGGACAGATCGCATTGCAGGTGATCGGCTCCTGCGCGGTCTCCAGCGCCACGGTCTTGGTCATTCCGACGACGCCGTGCTTGGCCGACACATAGGCCGCCTTGAAGGGCGAGGCGGTCAGGCCATGGGCCGAGGCGATGTTGACCACCCTGCCCCAGCCCGCCGCCCGCATCATCGGCAACGCCGCCGCGGTCGTGTGAAAGACCGAGTTCATGTTGATCGCGATGATCGCGTCCCATTTGTCCACCGGAAAGCTGTCGATTGGCGAGACATGCTGGATGCCGGCATTGTTGACTAGAATGTCGCAAGCCCCAGCCTGTTCGATCAGCGCGCGGCACTCGTCGCCTTTGGACATGTCGGCCTTGATGTAGCGCGCGTTCACGCCGGTGTCCTGAGCGATTTCGGCGGCCAAGGCGTGGTCTTCGTCGCGGTCGGTGAAGGAGTTCAGCACGACATCCGCACCGGCCTTGGCCAACTCTTTCGCTATGCCCAATCCGATCCCGGAATTCGAACCGGTGATGATGGCTGTCTTTCCCGACAATGACATGATGACTCTCCCGTTGTGCTGAAACGATTGTCCGCGAGATTGCCATGCTGCACCTGCAAAGAAAACGGGGAAACTTTGCGGAAACCGGCCATGTCGGGTTTCGCGCCTTGGGCTGGGCTTTCTCATGCACACGCTGGATATTGCCGACACAAAAAAAACGCCCGCACGAAGCGGGCGTTAAGTTATTGAGGCAGGTTTCATACAGGCAAGAAACCTATCGAGCAGTAAGACCTTTATACGCAATTCCGTCGCGGCATCCAAGCTAAAAGTTTGAAAATATGGAAAACCATGGCTACGGTGAATCCTAACAAAATAAGGCCAGAGCAGGATTGTTGCCAAAGTGCGACCAGTTTTTTTTCGTCTGATCGGCCCGCTGATCGCGGGATTCACTGCGCTTTTACCGCATTCGACCGCTTCTGCAGAATCGGCTCATGGCATAGCTATGTATGGTGAGCCGGCCCTGCCACCGGATTTTGTGTCCCTGCCCTATGCCAACCCGGATGCGCCCAAAGGCGGCCGTGTCGTGTTCGGAAACACTGGCGGCTTCGACAGCCTCAACCCCTTCGTGCAGAAAGGCACGGTACCCTGGCAGATCCGGTTCTGGTCCTACGAGGGATTGATGGGCCGGTCCTGGGACGAACCGTTCACTCTCTACGGCCTGCTGGCCGAATCAGTCGAAACGCCGCCGGATCGGTCCTGGGTCGAATTCACCCTTCGGGACGAGGCCCGATTCTCGGACGGCAGCCCGGTCACGGTCGAGGACGTGATCTGGTCCTACGAGACACTCGGGACCGAGGGGCATCTGCGCTATCGCGGGCTCTGGTCCAAGATCACCAGCATCGAACAGACCGGGCCGCGATCGGTGCGGATCACCTTTTCCGAGGCCGACAGGGAGCTGGCCCTGATTGCCGGGATGCGCCCGATCCTGAAAAAGGCGCAGTGGGAGGGCAAGGACTTTGCCAATTCCGCGTTGCAGGACATTCCGCTCGGGACCGGTCCGTATGTCGTCACCGACTATGAGGCCGGGCGTTTCGTGACGCTGAAACGCAATCCCGATTACTGGGGCAAAGACCTGCCGTTCCGGCGCGGCACGATGAATTTCGACGAGCTGCGGATCGAATTCTACGGAGACGAGACCGTGCTGTTCGAAGCGTTCAAGGCCGGAGAACTGACCGCGGTGCGCGAGTTCAACGCCGAGAAATGGGAAAATCAGTACGACTTTCCGGCCATTCGCCGCGGCGATGTGGTCAAGACCGAGATCCCGCATGGCAAGCCGTCAGGCATCACCGGGCTGGTCATGAACACGCGCAAGGCGCCGTTCGATGACTGGAGGGTGCGCGAAGCGCTGTTGCTGGCCTTCAACTTCGAATACATCAACGACACTCTGACCGGCGGCGCGCAGCCGCGTATCACGTCCTATTTCTCGGGCTCCGATCTGGCGATGCAGCCGGGACCGGCCCAAGGCCGGGTTCGGGCGCTGCTGGAGCCCTATTCCGAGGTGCTTTTGCCCGGCGCGTTGGAAGGCTATGCGCTGCCGCAAGGCGACGGGTCCGCCCGGAATCGCGGCAATCTGCGCAAGGCGACGGAGCTGCTGAGCGAGGCGGGGTGGACGGTCAGGGACGGCGTTCTGAGGAACGCGCAGGACGAGCCGTTGGAGTTTTCCATTCTCATTCGCCAGGGAGACTCGGACATGCAGACCGTGATCGAGATCTTTGCCCGTGCCTTGGAACGGCTGGGGATTCGCGCCATGGCCGAGAAAGTGGACAATGCTCAATATGCTGGCCGTGTCGCGGATCTCGATTTCGACATGACGCCGTTTCGGCGGGACTTGTCCTTGTCTCCCGGCAACGAGCAGCGGCTTTATTGGGGCAGCGAAGGGGCAAACACGCCGGGAACCCGAAACCTGATGGGTATGGCCTCATCGGCGGCCGATGCCATGATCGACGCCATGCTGGCCGCCGAGACGCGCGAGGACTTCGTGGCCGCCGCCCGCGCGCTCGACCGGGTGTTGACCTCGGGCCGGTATGTGATCCCGATCTGGAACTTCGACGTGGGTCGCATCGCCCATGCCGAGGAACTGAAGTTTCCCGATCATGTGCCGATCTACGGCGACGGTCCGCAATACATGCCGGACGTGTGGTGGTTCGAGGATTGACGCGCCGAAATTATTTCCCTAATTCATGAATTATGGAAATAATGCTGCACGAAAAGCTGGGCGCGCTCGCGCACCCCAAACGGCTTGACCTGTTCCGCCTGCTGATGCGCCGGTATCCCGATGCCGTGCCCGCCGGTCATATCGCCGAGGCGCTGGACCTCAGGCCCAATACCACCTCGACCTATCTCAACGCGCTCAAGGCCGCCGGCCTCGTCGATCAGACACGCGATGGAACGTCCATCCTGTACACGGCGAACCTTGCCAACGTCCGGGGCTTGTTTTCCGGATTGCTGGGCGAGTGTTGCCAGAACCGGCCCGACCTCTGCCTGGCCCCTTCGGCAGAACCGGTGATGACCAACAAGACCCGTGTCATGAACATCCTGTTCATCTGCACCGGCAATTCCGCTCGCTCCATCATGGCCGAAGCGATCCTGCGCCAGGAAGGTGCGGGCAAATTCAATGCGTTTTCCGCCGGCACGGCCCCCGCCGCGCAGCCGCATCCCGAAGTTCTGAACCTGCTCCAAAACAAGGGATACGATATCTCGACGCTGCGCTCGAAACCCTTGGAGGATTTCGCGGAAAGCGATGCGCCCAGGATGGATTTCGTCTTTACCGTTTGCGACCAGGCCGCCAATGAACCATGCCCGACATGGCCCGGACAGCCGATGAGCGCCCATTGGGGGCTGGAGGATCCGGTCAAGGCCCAAGGAACGGATGCTCAGAAACGGCTTGCGTTCCAACAGGCTTACGGGCTGCTGCGCAATCGGATCACCGCTTTCGTCAACCTGCCATTCGAAACGCTCGACCGTATCTCGCTGCAGCACAAGGTCGATGATATTGGCCGGATCGCCACCTGAGCGTTCTGTTTCATACCTGTACGCGGTGCCCGCAAACCCATGGGCGGCCGCTTTGGGCGCAGCTCGAATTTCCGACCGAAGCCTCAGTCCGCCAAGAGCGATCCCCAAGACACAACGGAGAAACGCCATGATGTCCCGCAAGCTTTTTGCCGAATTTCTTGGCACCGCGTTCCTGCTGATCAGTGTCGTCGGCTCCGGAATCATGGCCGATGCGCTCTCGGGCGGCAATGTGGGTCTGGCGCTGCTGGCCAATGCCATTGCGACCGGATGCATGCTCTATGCCATCATCACCACACTGGGGCCGGTTTCCGGCGCGCATTTCAACCCGGCCGTCACCTTGGCCTTCGCCTTGCGCGGCGAGCACCGTTGGGCTGAGGCAGCGCCTTACATCCTCAGCCAGATTGCCGGCGCGATCGTCGGTGTCTGGATGGCGCACTTCATGTTCGATCTGCCGATCCTGCAAAGCTCGCATACGATGCATCGCACCGGCCCGCATCAATGGTTTTCCGAGATCATCGCCACCCTGGGCCTGCTATTCGTGATTTTCGGCGGAATCCGGCACAAGCCGGATGCGGTTCCGCCGCTTGTCGGGCTCTACATTACGGGCGCTTACTGGTTCACCTCATCCACGAGCTTTGCAAATCCGGCCGTCACGATCGCGAGGGGCTTTACGGATACCTTCGCGGGAATCTATCCTCACCATGTCGTTATGTTTGTTGCAGCGCAGTTAGCCGCTGTATTCATTGGACATTTTGTGCTGAATTGGCTATTTGCCGAAAAGATTTAGCGGACCGGCCGCCACTCACTCCAAAGTCAGGTCCGCCTGCCCGTTGCGGATTTCCCGCAACGGGCGAATTTTTTTTGGCAGCCACAACCCCTGCCCATGCGACATTTTGTCCAGTCTTCATCAAACCGCCATATTCCTTACGCTGGCTGCGGAAGGGGAGCGTTCCGTCAACCACTCATAAGGAAAGCTCGCACATGATGACCTGGACGGACCTGACGCAAGATTGGGCGAGCGCCTGCACCCGCGCGAAGGTGCGATTTCCGAACCTGCGCGATCAGGACATGGCGCTACTTCGCAAAGACAGAAGGCGCTTCGAAGTCTGCCTGGCCGAACGGCACCACCTGACGGTGACGGAGGCCCGCGAGGAACTTGAGGACTTTCTGTTCACCGAGGCGCTCTGCCGCGAACTCGACAGCTGATCAGGCCAGCGACGTGACCCAAAGGATCGTTGCGTCCTCGTCGCTGAGCGATATCACGTTGTGCCCCATGGTGCCGTCATAGTAGGCACTGTCGCCCCGGCGCATCTCGACCGGTTCGTAAAACTCCGTGTAGAGCCGGATGATCCCGGTCAGGACGTACAGGAACTCCTCGCCGTCGTGGCGCACCCAGCCGTCGAATTCCTCCATTGAACGCGCGCGAACCCGGGCGCGGTACGGCAGCATCTGTTTCTTGGTCAGGGTTTCGGCCAGCAATTCATGCTCGTAGGTTGCGGTGGCGTGGCCGGTTCCGGCCCCGGATTTCGTCACCGCCATGCGGCCGATGACCTGATCGCGCTGCGGCGGCGTGAACAGTTGCGGCACCGAGATCTGCAATCCCACCGCCAGCTTCTTCAGGGCGTCATAGGTCGGCGACATCTGACCGTTTTCGATCTTGCTGAGCGTCGAGCGGGCCAATCCGGCCTGGCTGGCCGCCTGCTCCAGCGTCCAGTTGCGCGCCTTGCGCAATTCCCGGACGCGCGCGCCCAGATCGAGCGGTTCGACCTCGGTCTCGCCGCCATTGTTTCGAGCAATGCGGATCAGGGATTTTGGATCACTGCTTTTCATGGACATTTCTATAGGGCCGAGGTTGGCCGCTTGCAACGCGCAGGTGCAAACGATAGCCAAGTCGCATGTTGTCCGTCTTTGACCAGGGGCCGCCGCCGCCCTGCCCCGCGCCGTTCAACCTGGCTGCGCATGTGATGCGCAAGGCGCGCGCCCGGCCCGGCAAGACCGCGCTGTCGGTCCTGCGGGGACAGGAGCGCGAGGACTGGAGCTACGGTCAACTCGAAGCCGCAATTCTGGGCACCGCCACCGGCCTGTTGCAGGCGGGGATAAGGCCGGGCGATCTGATCCTCATACGGCTCGGCAACACTGTCGCTTTTCCAATCGCCTATCTCGGCGCGATTTCCGCCGGAATCGTGCCGGTGCCGACCTCGTCGCAGCTGACCGAACCCGAGACCGCAAAGATGATTGCCGAGCTTGCCCCGGTGGCGATCCTGCGCGATCCGGATGTGGCCTGTGCCGACCATCCCCGACAGATCCCGCTTCGGGAACTTTCGGACATGCGGGCGCTCCCACCCGCCGAATACGACCAGGGCGATCCCGAACGTCTGGCCTATGTGGTCTACACCTCGGGCACCTCGGGCAACCCCCGCGCCGTGGCGCATGCGCATCGCGCGATCTGGGCACGGCAGATGATGGTGGACGGCTGGTATGGGCTCACCGCAGAGGACCGTCTGTGCCATGCCGGCGCCTTCAACTGGACCTACACGCTCGGGACCGGTCTGATGGATCCCTGGACCATCGGGGCGACTGCGCTGATCCCCGCACCGGGCATCGATCCGGCGGAGTTGCCGGACCTGTTGAAAGCACACCAAGCGACGATTTTCGCTGCGGCCCCAGGCGTTTACAGAAAGATCCTGCAGTCGAACGCCCGTCTGGACCTGCCGCACCTGCGCCACGGATTGTGCGCAGGTGAGAAACTGCCCCGTTCGCTGCACGAGCAATGGACTCGCACCTCGGGCACGGAACTCTACGAAGCCTACGGCATGTCCGAATGTTCGACCTTCATCTCCGCCAGCCCGGCGAAACCTGCCCGCGGCGACGCGTTAGGGCACCCGCAGCCCGGACGGCGCGTGGCGATCCTCGGGCCGGACGGTCCGGTGCCGCGTGGTCAGGAGGGCACCATTGCCGTGCACCGCTCGGACCCCGGCCTGATGCTGACCTACCTCAACGCACGGGACGAGGCCGAGGCGCGGATGCAAGGCGACTGGTTCCTGACCGGAGATCTCGGCGCCATGGCCATAGACGGCCAGATCACCTATCTGGGGCGCAACGACGACATGATGAATGCCGGCGGCTACCGCGTGTCCCCGGTCGAGGTCGAAGCCGTGCTCTCGCGCTTTCCCGGCATTGCGCAGGTAGGGGCCGCCGCGGTCGAAGTGAAACAGGACACGTTCGTGATCGCGGCCTTCTACACCGGGCCGGAAAAACTGGACGAGGCCGCCTTGCGGGCCTATGTCGAGGCCAACCTGGCGCGGTACAAGCAACCGCGCGTCTTCATCCACTTGCCCGCCCTGCCCTTGGGCGGCAATGGCAAACTCCTGCGCCGCGCCCTGCCGGCCTATTTCAAGGCACAATCCGTATGACCCAGACCGTCAAGCTCGACATCCTGTCCGATCCGATCTGCCCGTGGTGCTACATCGGCAAGACCCACCTGGACAAGGCGCTGGCGGCCGTGCCCGATCATCCCTTCGTCATCGAATGGCATCCGTTCCAGCTCAATCCCGACATGCCCGACGACGGCATGGACCGCCGGGAATACCTGGAGCGCAAGTTCGGCGGCAAGGAAGGCGCGGTACGGGCCTATGCACCCGTTGTCGAGCACGCGGAAAAGGCGGGGCTGAGCATCAATTTCGAAGGGATTCGACGCACGCCCAACACGCTCGACGCGCACCGGCTGATCCATTGGGCCGGGATCGAAGGCAAGCAGAACGAAGCGGTGGATGCCCTGTTCAATGCCTATTTCGTCGATGCGCGCGACATCGGCGATCACGAGGTTCTGGCCGACATCGCCGACAGCATCGGCATGGATGCCGCCGTGGTCCTCCGTCTTCTGAAATCCGACGCGGATCGCGAAGACATCCGCAAGCGTGAAGCCCACTCCCGCGAAATGGGGATCAGTTCGGTTCCCACCTTCATCGTCGCCAACCAGCACGCGGTTCCGGGGGCGCAGCCACCGGAATTGTGGGAAAAGGTGATCGGTGAAATCATGTCTCAGACCGAGACATCCTCTGCAGATTAGCACAGGACTCTGTGCGGAATTCCGCTCTGGCTCTGTGTTTGCGCGCGTGCTAGCGCGGGTGGACAAGGAGTCATACATGGCCGACCGCATGTCCAAGGCAGAGTTCATCGCGTTGATCGCGATGATGTTTGCCACGATCGCATTCTCGATCGACTCGATGCTGCCCGCGCTGCCCGAGATCGGAGCGCAGCTCAGCCCAGATGACGTAAACAAGGCACAGCTGATCCTGACATCCTTCGTTCTGGGCATGGGCATCGGCACGTTTTTCACCGGCCCCCTGTCGGATGCGTTCGGGCGCAAGCCGGTCATCCTTGCAGGCGCTGGTCTTTACATCGCCGCATCCGCAGTGGCTTGGGCCAGTTCTTCGCTGGAAACCGTGCTGGCCGCCCGGATCCTCCAGGGCCTTGGGGCCGCAGGTCCGCGGGTCGTGGCGATGGCCATCGTGCGCGACCTCTATTCCGGGCGGGAAATGGCGCGGATCGTCTCCATCGCCATGATGATCTTCACACTCGTCCCGGCGGTCGCACCGATGCTTGGGGCCGGGGTGATCGCAATAGCCGGATGGCGCGGCATTTTCGTCTCGTTCATTCTGTTTTCGCTGGTCACGATCCTGTGGATGGGCGTCCGGTTGCCGGAATCCCTGGCGCCCGAAAACCGTCGACCGTTCCGACTGCCTCTGATGATAAGCGCGGCCACCGAGATGGTGACGCACCCCACGGTACGCCTGTCCATCCTGGTTCAGACGCTGTGCATGGGTACGCTGTTTACCATGCTGACCATGGTGCAGCCGGTCTATGACGTGATTCACGACCGGGCCGAGAGCTTTCCGTTCTGGTTCGCCTTCGTGGCGCTAATGTCAGGTTCCGCCAGCCTGCTTAACGCAGCGGTGGTGGTACGTCTCGGCATGCGGCGCATCGTGACCTGGACGCTGGGCGCGCAGATCGTCCTCACCTCGCTGGTGATCGCGTTGAACGGGCTCGATCTGCCGGGTGACGTTGCATTCGCGGTCTTCGTCGCCTGGCAAACCTCGATCTTCTTCATGGCCGGCACGACGCTGGGCAATCTGAACGCCATTGCGATGGAACCGATGGGCCATATCGCCGGCATGGCGGCCTCGGTCATCGGGGCGATCTCGACCGTGTGCGCCGCCGCCATCGCCGCGCCCGTGGGCTTGTTGTTCGACGGGTCCATGGCGCCGCTCACCTACGGGATTCTGATCATGTGCATTCTGGCCTTCGGGCTGATGCTGCACATGGGACGGGTCGAGGCGCGCCTGCCCGCCTGATCTGTCCAGCGGCAGCCAAGTCGGTTAGTGTTCCCCCGCAGACAGGGGGAGCAGCTTTTCATGACCGACTACTATGACCTCGGCACGCATACCTGCCCGATCACAACAAGGTCGGACGAGGCGCAACTCTGGTTTGACCGGGGGCTCGTCTGGACCTACGGGTACAATCACGACGAAGCGGTCGCCTGCTTTCAACGCGCCGCCGAACATGACCCCGATTGCGCCATGGCGTATTGGGGAATCGCCTACGCCGCCGGACCCAACTACAACCTTCCGTGGGAATTGCGGGACGAACAGGGCCGCGCCAGGGCATTGGCGACGGCCTTTGACGCCACGCAAAAGGCGCTGACCCTTGCCGAAGGCTGTACACCCGCCGAAAGGGCGCTGATCGAAGCCCTGCCCGCCCGCTATCCGCAGCGCGACCCGGTCGATGACATGCATGCCTGGGATCGAGACTTCGCTGATGCGATGCGCGCGGCGTTCGCCAAGGTGCCGGACCATCTGGATCTGCGCACCATCCATGTCGAGGCGCTGCTGAACCTCACGCCCTGGAAGATGTGGGATCTCAGAACCGGCGCCCCGGCCGATGGCGCGGCCACGCTCGAGGCGCAGAAGGTTCTGGAATCCGCGATGGCAAACGACCCGGCGGCGATGGCCCATCCGGGCCTGTTGCATCTCTATGTCCACCTGATGGAAATGTCGCCCACCCCTGAAAAAGCGCTCAAGGCCGGAGACATCCTGCGCACACTGGTTCCCGATGCCGGGCATCTGGTCCACATGCCGACCCATATCGACGTTCAGTGCGGCCACTACCACAACGTCGTGTACTGGAACGAAAAGGCGGTCGAAGCGGATCTGAAGTATTTCGAGCGTGAGGGCGCGTTCAACATCTATACCGGCTACCGCCAGCACAACTACCATTTCGTCATCTACGGCGCACTGTTTCTGGGCCAGATCGAGCCTGCTCTGCGCGCCAACCAGGGCATCTGGGACACGACGCCCGAGGACATGCTGCGGATGGAGAGCCCGCCAATGGCGGATTACTTCGAAAGCTACATGGCGATGGGGCCGCATATCCTGATCCGCTTCGGCCGATGGCAGGAGGCGATGGCGCTGCAGATGCCCGAAGACCCCGACCTGTTCCGAACCCTTGCCGCCAACACGCGCTATGCCCGCGCCATCGCTTTTGCGGCGACCGGGCATATTGATCGGGCCGAAGCCGAGGAAACCCTCTTTCTTGAGGCCAAGGCTCGGGTTCCGGAAACCCGGCTGCTGCACAACAACCGCGTCGTTGACCTGCTCGAAATCGCGCAAGCGATGCTGCGGGGCGAGATCGAATATCGCAAGGGCAATTACGACGAAGCCTTCACGCATCTCCGCCGTGCGGTCGCGCTGGACGATGCGCTGCCCTATGACGAGCCCTGGGGCTGGATGCAGCCCGCGCGCCACGCGCTGGGCGCGTTGCTGTTCGAACAGGGCCATGTGGCCGAAGCCGAAGCCGTCTATCGCGAAGACCTCGGCCTTGGCGGAAACCTCAGCCGGGCGTCGATCCACCCCGACAACGTCTGGAGCCTCAAGGGTCTCCACGATTGCTTGAAGAAGCGCGGGGAAGACATTGAAATCGTACAAGTCGGGCAACGTTTCGACCTGGCGCTGGCGCGGGCCGACCGGGCGGTCGGCGCGTCCTGTTTCTGTGCGCAGGCCGCCATGGAGGCCGCCGAGTGAAGTGGGTTCTGGCATTGGCGACCGCTGCCTTGGCAAGCCCGGTCTTGGCGGACCGGCAGAGCTTTCCCCCGGTGGACGAGGCTGGCAGAGATCCGACCCTGGTTGCGGTCCGCGAGGCGCTGCGCGCCGCGGTCGCGGCACGCGATGTCGAAGCCGTGGTTGCGGCAGCCTGCCCGGACATCTACCTGAGCCACGACGGCACCGGCGGCCCGGACGAATTTCGCCTCAACCTGACACTTCCACCGGAAACGTTGTCCGAGGCGTTTCGCGACGAAGCGGACGTCTTGCGCGAAGAATACTGGTCGGCCCTGGAAACGACCCTGGCAGCGTCCGGCTACTTCGACGACGAGGGCGAGTTCTGGATGCCGTACCAGTGGCAGATCCGGCTGCCCGCTTCGGTGGATCCCTTCGACGCCTATTTCGTGACCGGCACACGGGTCATCTTGCGGGCCGGTGCCAGCCCCGAAGCGGAAGCTCTGGATCTGATCAGCCACGAGATCGTGTTCGCGCCGGACTTCGACCCGGACAGTGAGTATCAGCAGGTCCGGTTGACCGATGGCGCCGAGGGCTTTCTGCATCGCGACTATCTTTGGTCGATGGTGGGCTATCGCGCCGCGTTTGCCAAATCGTCAGGCGGCGACTGGCAGCTTTGCACCTTTGTCACCGGGGATTGAGCCGCCCCGCTTCCGGTTCAGGCCCGGACCTGTTTGCGCGCGCCCGTGGCCTTTTCGGCCAGATCACGGGCGATAGCGAACGCGCCCTTGATCTTGTCGCTGTCCTTCTTCCAATCCCGGCGCACGACAATGCGGTTGTCCTTGACCTTGGCCAGACCACCCTGGTTCTGGATGAACTCCACCAGCCCCTCGGGCGAGGCGAACTTGTCGTTGTGGAACTGGATCGTCGCCCCCTTGGGACCGCCGTCCAGTTTGGCGATGCCCGCGCGTTTGCACATCGCCTTGATCCGCACGACGAGCAGCAGCGTGTTCACTTCCTTTGGCAGCTTGCCAAATCGGTCGATCAGTTCGGCCGCGAACCCTTCCAGTTCGACCTTGGTCGAAAGCGAGGACAAACGGCGATAGAGTCCCAGTCTTACGTCAAGATCGGGTACGTATTCCTCGGGGATCAGAACCGGAACGCCCAGATTGATCTGCGGCGCCCATTGGTCGTCGGCATCCGACAACCCCTCCAGCTCTCCGGCCTTGATCTTGGCAATCGCCTCTTCCAGCATGGATTGATAGAGTTCGTAGCCCACGTCGCGCATCTGGCCGGACTGTTCTTCGCCCAGCAGGTTGCCCGCACCGCGAATGTCCAGATCCTGGCTGGCCAGCGTGAACCCCGCCCCCAGCGTATCCAGAGACCCCAGAACGCGCAGGCGCTTTTCGGCCGCGGGCGTCAGGCGCGCGCGCGGCTTGGTCGTCAGATAGGCATAGGCCCGTGTCTTGGACCGGCCCACCCGCCCGCGGATCTGATACAACTGGGCCAGGCCGAACATGTCCGCGCGGTGCACCACCATCGTGTTCGCGCTGGGAATATCGAGCCCGCTTTCCACGATCGTGGTGGCCAGCAGAACGTCGTACTTGCCGTCGTAGAAGGCGTTCATGCGGTCGTCGAGTTCCCCGGCCGCCATCTGGCCATGCGCGATCACATAGGTCAATTCGGGCAGTTGTTCCTTCAGAAAGGCTTCGATGTCGGGCAGGTCCGAGATCCGCGGCACGACATAGAAGCTCTGCCCACCCCGGTAGTGTTCGCGCAACAGCGCCTCGCGGATCGTGACCGCGTCGAATTCGCTGACATAGGTGCGGATGGCAAGGCGGTCGATCGGGGGTGTGCCGATGATCGAGAGATCGCGCACACCGGTCAGCGACAATTGCAGCGTCCGGGGAATCGGCGTTGCAGTCAAAGTCAGCACGTGAACGTCCGAGCGCAGCTGTTTGAGCCTTTCCTTGTGCGCGACGCCAAAGTGCTGTTCTTCGTCGATGATCAGCAGGCCGAGGTTCTGAAACCGGATCCCCTTGGCCAGCAGCGCATGGGTGCCGATCACGATATCGACCGTCCCGTTCGCCAACCCCTCGCGGGTCCGTTGCGCCTCGCCGGACGAAACGAACCGCGACAGTTGCCGCACCTGCAGCGGAAACCCGCGGAACCTGTCCTTGAACGAGGCCGCATGTTGCCGCGCCAACAGCGTCGTAGGCGCGATGACCGCCACCTGCAAACCGGACATGGCCGCGACAAAGGCCGCGCGCATGGCGACTTCGGTCTTGCCGAATCCGACATCGCCGCAGATCAGCCGATCCATCGGCACGCCCGAGTGCAGATCCTCCATCACATCGGCAATCGCACGCAGCTGATCCTCGGTCTCCTGATAGGGAAAGCGGGCACAGAATTCTTCCCAGGCATGCGGCGGCGGGTCTATGACCGGCGCCTTGCGCAGGGCGCGTTCGGCGGCGATGCGGATCAGCCGGTCGGCCATCTCGCGGATGCGCTCCTTGAGTTTGGCCTTCTTGGCCTGCCAGGCGCCCCCGCCCAACCGGTCGAGCAATCCTTCCTCATGCCCGTATTTTGACAGGAGCTCGATATTCTCGACCGGCAGATAAAGTTTCGCCTGATCCACGTATTCCAGCAGCAGGCATTCATGCGCGGCGCCGGCGGCGGTGATCACTTCCATGCCGCCATAGCGCCCGATCCCGTGATCGACATGAACCACCAGATCGCCGGGACTGAGCGATTGCGCCTCGGTCAGAAAGTTCTCGGCCTTGCGGCGTTTCTTGGGCTGCCGGATCAGGCGGTCGCCCAGAACGTCCTGTTCCGATATCACCGTCAGGTCCGGTGTCTCGAATCCGTGTTCCAGCGCCCAGACCGACAGATGCAGACCGCGTCTGCCGATCCGGGTGCCGTCCCGGACCGGTATCGCCTCGGCCAGACCTTCATCCTCGATCAGGCCGGTCAGACGCTCCCGCGCGCCTTCGGAATAGGACGCGATCAGAACCGGTCCCTTTTCGAGTTTCGCCGAGACATGCGCGGCCAGTGCGCCAAACAGGCTGACGTTTTCCTGTTGCCGTTCCGGCGCGAAGTTGCGGCCGATCCGCCCGCCTGCGTCGATCACGCCGGGACCGGTCGATTGCGGCAAAGGGTGAAACTGCATGACCCGGCGATCCGACACCGCATCGGTCCAGGCGGCATCGTCGAGATACAGCAAGGCGGGCGGCGCGGGTTTGTAGACCGTGTCCATCCGCGAACGGCTCTCCAAGGCAAGACGGCGGGTCTCGTATTGATCGGCAATGCTCTCCCACCGCGCCAGACGCGCCGGAGTCACCTGATCGTCCAACGTGACCGTCGCCCCCGGCAGATAGTCGAACAGGGTCTCCAGCCGCTCATGGAAAAATGGCAGCCAATGTTCCATCCCCTGATGCTTGCGCCCGGCGCTGACCGCCTCGTACAGCGGATCGTCGGTTCCGGCGGCTCCGAACTCGATTCGATAGTTCTGCCGGAACCGGGTGATCGCGGCATCATCGAGAATGACTTCGGACACCGGCGCCAGTTCGACGGTCTCAAGCTTTTCGGTGGTGCGCTGGGTGGCCGGATCGAACCGGCGCGCACCGTCCAGCACGTCGCCGAACAAGTCCAGCCGCACCGGCCCGCCGTCGCCCGGCGGAAAGATGTCGATGATGCCGCCGCGGATCGCGTAATCTCCCGGCTCCATGACGGTCGGGCTCTGGCTGAACCCCATGCGGACCAGAAAGCCGCGCAGGGCGTCTTCGTCGATCCTGTGACCGACCCGTGCCGTGAATGCGGCCTCGCGCATCACATCGCGCGCCGGAACGCGCTGGGTCGCCGCGTTGAGCGTGGTCAGCAGAACGAACCGCGCCGGCATCTGATGCACCAGCGCGGCCAGGGCCGCGACCCGCGCCGCCGCGATTTCCGGGTTGGGTGACACCCGGTCGTACGGCAGACAGTCCCAGCCGGGAAAGACGAACACCGGCATGTCGGGCGCAAAAAAGGCCAGCGCAGCGCGCATCGCCTCCATCCGCTTGTCGTCGCGCGCCACATGACAGACCGGCCCGTCCGAACGGGCGATCTCGTTCAGGATCAGTTGCGCATCAAACCCCTCCGGGGCGCCGCCGACTGTCACGTGGTTCGGAGCCTTCATGTCCTGACCTTTCTGCGATTCCACTAGCCGAGCACACCGATCGAGAGGTTCTGATACATGCCCCACAACGAGGTTACAAAGATCGACACCATCCCAAGCAACTGGGTGTAGAGGCGGCAGCGCAGAAACAGCTTCGCCACCGTCTCCAGTTCCGGTTGCGACGCCCGCACCCGCCTGGCCAGCGCAAGGTTCAAAAGCGCCACCAGCGACATCGGAAAGGCCAGCAGAAACACCGCCTGCGCGAACTCGACCCCATAATAGAACCCCAGTGTCGCGAGCATCGTCAGCAGAAAGCAAATGATCGCCAAAAGCCAGACCCCCGACAATTCGACGATATAGAGCATCCGATTCACGTTGATCCGAACGATGTCGAGAAAATCCGTTTCCGCCTGCCCGCGCATGCGCCGCGCCCTTTGGATCATGTCGTATGGCACTCCGAGGATCCAGTGACTGGCCGATGACCAGACGACCGCCAGAACGATCCAGAACCACAGATTCGAGAAACTCCGCATATCTATGAGTTCGAAGATCGAGGAATACCAGTCCAACGCGTAACCCTTTTCCTGTCTGTCCCGTTGGCGTTCTATCGAGGCCGCGCGGCCTTTGGTACCCTTGAGACCGGGGAGAATTCATGCCACTCAATGCCAGATTGTGCAAGGAGAGCACGCCATGAAACCCACCGTCGCCCCCTTTCCCAGCGCCCGCCTGCGCCGTGCCCGACAATCCGAGGCGATACGCAGCCTGGTGCGGGAGAACACCCTGTCTCCAAGTGATTTCATCTGGCCGGTCTTCGTGCGCGACGGCGAAGGCGTGGAAGAGCCGGTGCCCTCCATGCCCGGCGTCTTTCGCCGGTCGGTCGATCTGATCGCCAAGGCCGCGGTCGAGGCGCGGGCGCTCGGCATTCCGGCCATCTGCCTGTTTCCCTACACCGATCAGGCCCTCAAGACCGAAGACTGCGCCGAGGCGTGGAATCCGGACAACCTGTCCAATCGGGCCATCCGCGCGATCAAGGACGCCGTTCCCGAAATCGCGGTGATGACAGACGTGGCGCTGGACCCGTACAACATCAACGGTCATGACGGCTATGTGGTCGATGGCGAGATCGTGAACGACGCCACGGTGGAGGCGCTGGTCAAGATGACCCTGGCCCAGGCCGACGCCGGGGCCGACATCATCGGCCCGTCGGACATGATGGACGGCCGCATCGGCGCCATGCGGCAGGCCCTGGAGTCCGCCGGCCACCACAACGTGATGATCCTCAGCTACGCCGCAAAATATGCCAGCGCCTTCTACGGACCGTTCCGCGATGCCGTGGGGGCGTCCGGCGCGCTGACCGGCGACAAGAAGACCTATCAGATGGATCCGGCCAATTCGAACGAGGCGCTGCGGTTGATCGAACGCGACCTCTCCGAAGGCGCCGACATGGTGATGATCAAGCCGGGAATGCCGTATCTCGACATCTGCCGGCGCGTCAAGGACAGCTTTGGTGCTCCCACCTATGCCTATCAGGTCTCGGGCGAATACGCGATGATCCAGGCGGCGGCGCAGAACGGCTGGATCGACGGCGAAAAGGTCATGCTGGAAAGCCTGCTGGCCTTCAAACGCGCGGGATGCGACGGCATCCTGACCTATTTCGCCCCGGCGGCGGCGCGGCTTCTGAACGGATAAGGGGTCCGTTCCCCGCGACAATTCGCCGATGGCCGGGCAAAATCCGCCAGCTTTCCCGTGACAGCCCGCGACAATCGGCGTATTCTTGCCCCAAGAGCGGGACAACCCGGCTTTTTCAGGCACGAATACAGAGAAAAGAGACATGAGCAGTTCCAACACCCCCCGACTGACCCGTCGCGGCTTTGCGCTTGGCATGGCCGGATTGACCCTGACCGCGGCCTGTGGAAACGGTGTCGGCAACAGCAACGCGGCGACGATCGACGCCCGCGTGGACGCGACGCTGAACGAGATGTTCGCGCGTTACCCCAACACGGTCGAAATCGCCGAAAAGTCCACCGGCATGCTGGTCATGCCGCTTGTCACCGAAGCAGGGTTCATGTTCGGCGGCGGCTACGGTCGTGGCGCCCTGCGGATCAACGGCGCCACGGTCGACTATTACTCCGCCATCAAGGGCAGCGCCGGGTTCCAGATCGGGGCGCAGCAATATGCGCATGTTCTGTTCTTCATGACGCAGGACGCGCTGAACGACTTTCGCCGGTCCAGCGGTTGGACCGCCGGCGCCGATATCGGCTATGTCGTCAGCGATCAGGGCGAGACCCTTGCCGCGGACACCAACACGCTGCTGTCGCCTGTCCTCGCCGCGATCTTCGGGCAGGCGGGGCTGCAGATCGGCGCATCGCTGGAAGGCACCAAATACACCCGCATCATTCCGTGACGAACCTGCCGGGAGGCTGCCTGTGCCGCGGCCCCTGATCGCCGGATCAAGGGCCGCCGACGCGCAGGTGAAGCAATCTTCAGATCCACTCCCCTTCCGGTTCCGGCGCGCTTCCACTAATCTCCGCGCGGGTCGCAACCTCAGGAACTGGACGGTAGGCATATGGGGCTTCTCTTTCGCTGGCTGATGCGCATCGCGGCGGGACTGATCCTGCTCGTGCTGTCCGCTGTGGTTCTGGTCTATTTCCTCGCCAGCCAGTCGCTGCCCGACTACAGCCAGACCGTCGAGGTCGAGGGGCTGAGCGCACCGGTCGAGATCGTTCGCGATCACGCGAATGTGCCGCACATCTTCGGTGCCGACGACCCGGATGTATTCTTTGGCCTGGGCTATGCCCATGCGCAGGACCGGTTGTGGCAGATGACCATGCTACGGCGGACCGCGCAGGGGCGGCTATCCGAAATTTTCGGCCCGCGTACAGTCGCGATTGACAAGCTGTTGCGACGGTTGGACCTCTATCGCGCGGCGCAACAGTCGGTCGAGGTTCAGGACGACTACACCAAGGCAGCGCTCACGGCCTATGCCGACGGTGTCAACGCCCGGCTTGCGGAAATCAATGACGAGGCACTGGGGCGTGGCGCGCCTGAAATGTTTCTGTTCAACGTGCCGGTCGCGCCGTGGCGGCCCGGCGACAGCCTGGCCATCATCAAGCTGATGGGTCTGCAATTGTCCGGGCATCTGGAAGAAGAAGTTCTGCGCGCCCGCGTCTCGCTGATGCTCGACGACCCTGCCCGATTGGCCGACATTCTGCCCGATGTTCCCGGTCCCGGAACGGCGGCGCTGCCGGAATACGCGGCGATGTTCCCCGGACTTCCCCGTTTTGCGGACAGCGATCCGATGCCCGGCGATCCGCTGTCGCCTTTTCCGAAACGCGGTCTCGCCGGCGCCTCCAACGCCTGGACCGCCGCGCCCAACCGGTCCGCGAGCGGCGGGACTTTGCTGGCCAACGATCCGCATCTGGGATTCACGGCGCCCGCGATCTGGTATCTGGCCCGGCTTGAACTGGCCAGCGGCGGGGTGATCGGAGGGTCGATCCCCGGCGTGCCCGCCATAATGGTGGGGCGCAGCGACCGGCTGGGCTGGGGCCTGACATCGGCCTATCTGGACGATCAGGATCTTTATGTCGAAAAGCTCAACCCCGACAATCCCGAAGAGTACCTGACACCGGAGGGCTACAAGCCCTTCGAGTCGCGCCCCTCGATCATCGAGATCAAGGACGCGCCGCCGATCACGCTGACCTTGCGTTGGACCGAGAACGGCCCCGTCCTGCCCGGCAGCCATTACGGGCTGGAAACCATCACCCCGCCCGGGCACGTGATCTCACTGGCCTGGACGGTGCTCAGCCCGCGCGACACCTCGATGACCGCATCGATGGCGTTGATGAGGTCCGGAAACGTGCGCGAGGCGATCAGGGCTGCCGAATCCTTCATCGCGCCGGCGCAGAACCTGTCTCTGGCGGACCGGGAAACCATCGCCATGAAGATGATCGGCGCGATGCCCCAGCGCGATCCCAGGCACCAGAGCCAGGGGCGCCTGCCCAGCCAGGGTTGGCGCGCGGAAAACCGCTGGCAGGGGCGGATGCCGTATGACAAGAACCCGGAATTCGTCTCCCCGCCTGGCGGCCTGCTTGGCAATACCAACAACAAGATCGTGGACCGTCCGTTTCCCGATCATGTGTCGTTTGTCTGGGGTGACACGCAGCGCGTGCATCGATGGGAAAAGCTGATGCAGGACCGCGAGGTGCACACCCGCGACAGTTTCATCGAGGCGCAACTGGATCCGGTGAGTTTCACCGCGCGATCCCTACTGCCTCTGATCGGCGCCGACCTTTGGTTTACCGGCGAGTCCGCCCCCGAAGGCACCCCCGAACGCCAGCGCCAGATCGCACTGGCCCTGCTGGCGGAGTGGAACGGCGAAATGAACGAGCATCTGCCCGAACCCCTGATCTATGCCGCCTGGATCCGGGCCTTGCAGAAACGGCTGATCGCGGATGAGCTGGGTCCGCTGGCGGATGAATTCAAGCATGTCGAACCGCTGTTCATCGAACGTGTCTATCGGGACATCGACGGCGCGTCGGTCTGGTGCGATGTCCGGCAGAGTGCACCGGTCGAGACCTGCACCGACATGGCCCGGCTGGCGCTGGATGATGCATTGATCTGGATTGCCGAGAATTACGGCGGATCACTGGAATCCCTTCGCTGGGGCGATGCCCACCAGGCGACCCATGACCACCCCGTGCTGGGTTCGGTGCCGGTGTTGCGGTATTTCGTCAATATCCGCCAATCCACCAGCGGCGGCGACAACACCCTGCAACGCGGCCGGACATCGGGCGAAGACCCCGATCCGTTTCAGAATGTCCATGGCGCCGGGTATCGCGGCGTCTACGACTTTGCCGATCCCGACAGTTCCGTTTTCATCACGTCCACCGGTCAATCCGGCCATTTCCTGTCGCGGCACTACGACGACCTGGCCCAACTCTGGCGGCGCGGCGAATACATCCCGATGTCGCTGGACGGCGATCTGGCCCGTGCCGCCGCCGTCGGCGTAACCCAGCTTCAACCGCGCTGACCGATGGAGGTCGATCCGGTCGCCCTGATCGTCCTCGGCCTGCTTTTTCTGGCCGGGCTGGCCGTCGATCACGTGGGGCGGCGCACCCGCCTACCCCGCGTGACCCTGCTGCTTTTGTGCGGCGTGATCACGGGCACTGCCGGGGCGGATCTGATCCCCAAAGCGGTGCAGGATCTGTATCCGGTCGTTTCCGTCCTGGCTCTGGGCATGGTCGCCTTTCTGCTTGGCAGCGAGTTGTCGCTGGCCAACCTGCGAAAGCATGGCCGGGCCATCCTCGTGATTTCCCTGTCGGTCGTCCTTGCAACTTTTCTGATCGTTTCAGGTGGCCTTTGGGCCATGGGCTTGTCCGCCAGTGCGGCGCTGCTGATCGGAGCGATCGCCACGGCGACGGATCCGGCGGCGACCTATGACGTTCTGCAACAGGAAGATGCCGACAGCGGGTTCGGTCATACGCTCAAAGGCATCGTGGCCATCGACGACGCTTGGGGCGTCATCCTGTTCGCTCTGGTCGTGGTTCTGGTGCGCGGGCTGGACGGCGGTACCCAAGGCGCCCACACCCTGCTTGCCGGTGTGGCCGAGGTCGCGGGCTCGATCCTGCTGGGCCTCGCCATCGGTCTGCCCGCCGCCCTTCTGACCGGGCGCCTGTCGGACGGCGAGCCGCTCAGGATCGAGGCATTGGGACTGGTCTTTCTTACCACCGGTCTCGCCCTGTGGCTCGACTTGTCCTATCTGATTACCGGCATCACCGTGGGCGCTGTCATCGTGAACGTCGCCCGCCACCACACCAAGGCCTTCCGCGAGATCGAGCATCTGGAATGGCCCTTCCTCGTCATCTTCTTCATCCTCGCAGGCGCGAGCCTTGACCCCGTCGCTCTGGTTTCCGTGGGACCGCTGATCGTTGCCTACGTGCTGCTGCGGGTTCTGGCGCGGGTGCTGGGCGGCTGGATCGGCGGTGTCCTGTCCCGCACTCCAAGGACCGAGCGTCCATGGTTCGGCCCCGCCCTTCTCCCGCAGGCCGGCGTCGCCATCGGCATGGCCCTGATCGCATCCGAGCTGTTTCCCGATCACGGCGCGACGCTCATGGCGCTTGCGGTTTCCGCGACCGTGGTGTTCGAGGTCATCGGCCCGCTCCTGGCGGCATTGGCAATTCGCCGCGCGGGAAAGAGGGTGACATAGACGGAGCGACCTCTGTTCGCGTACCTTGTGCAGGGGCGACGCATATGAGGAGGGAAAGCACATGGGGAGTGCTCAGGACGTTCTGCAAAATCTTGCGCGGGACTATGCGATTGCCTGGAGTTCGGGCGATCCGGAGGCGGTAGCCGGCTTTTTTGCCACCGACGGCGAATCCTGCACGAACGGCGGCGCGCAACTCAAGGGGCACGCCGCAATCAAGGAGCATGCGCGCGGCATGTTTGCTCAGTTCCCGAACCTGGAGTTCCGCTGCGACATGATGCGAAAGGCAGGCCATCACGCGATCTTTGTCTGGACGATGGAAGGCCGTCATGCCGAGACCGGAAATGCCGTCGTGACACGGGGTTGGGAGGAATGGGATCTTGATGGGGACTACAAGGTCGTGTCGTCCAGGGGCTGGTTCGATGCCGAAGAGCTTCAGCGCCAGATCGACGGGGCGTGAAGGCTAGAGCGCCGAAAAGGCAGCTTCCTGTCTGGGTGTCCAGAGCACCGTGATTTCAAAACCATCGTCGGTCTGTTTCTCGCACTGCACGACATCGTGCTCGAAGAGCCATGCGCGCTTGCGTCCATCCGCAAAGCTCAGAT